>CAYWSS010000322.1:0-6897 GCA_964460505.1 uncultured Caldilineaceae bacterium
ATGGCAATGTTAATATTTTGTTTCAAATTTGGAGGATTCGACATGGTGATCTCCTTTTCCTTATGACTATTCTTCGTTGAATGTGATGCTGACCCCGCCGGCCTGTCGGCACAAAGACTCCAAGAGAAGGCCTGCCTCGATTCTACAGATGTGGATTATACCACAGGGTACGAGACAGTTGCTGCTACATTTCAGCTCTTGTGCTTTATTCATGACGTAATTATCCTTGATGTCGAAAATCTGCATCATTGGTATCTCCATGTGTGACATTTTCTGTATCTTCTCACATGGAGTTATTATATCGACGACTATATTCTCTCCGACTCTCTTTCCCTCAATCTTGTGGTCAAACCCGCAGATGTTGGAGTGTACAGTTGCTTTAGCCATGATATTCCCCTAGGTTCTTGGCATTTCCTTAGAAAAAGAAAAAATTGAATTTACGCAGTTTTTCGTCTTGCCTATCTGCAGGCAAACTTCCAGTTGGAATAGCTTCCATTGCCCCGCCCGTCCTATTTCTTCCGCGTTCAAATCCGGCGGTCGTTATTCGGCGGACACCAGATACTCCATTCCCTCAATGGCCGTTGCAAAAGTCGTTGACCCCAGAGCAAAGCGAGTTGCCAGAATTGTCTCGGCGATTTCTTCTTTGGTCACTCCAGCCCGGCGGGCCAGTTTGATAAAAGTCGCCGTACACAGGTGCGAGCCGACGGCAGCGGCAGCGGCAATCATGATCAGGTGCTTGTACTTGGGTGGAACGGCGGGCAGCTCCATAGCGAATTTACGCTCCTGGGCCTGCCGTGGAATCCATTCGGGAATGAGTTTCGACATCAACACCATGGGCCTGGGTTCTTCCCCCAAGCCTTCTTCCATCATTTTTAAAATTTCTTCTGCGTTCAATTTCTTTTCGTTCATGATTTTCCTCCTTTCAAATAAATTTTAAAATCATAAAAATAGAAGCTCCCCATGTCATATAAGTAAATAGTTGTTTAGGTATGTTGGTTTTGTTTTCATGAGCCGCAGCTCACTTTGTCTCCCAAATTAGATCTCTAATTTAAATTGGCTAATCTATTCGGATTTCAATCTTTTTCGCGTCTGCAGAGCATTGAAACTGTCACAGCACAGCTTTGACGATGACTAGGGTAACATCATCCTCCTGCGGTCGGTCCCCGCGATGATCCGCTACGGCCTGCAGTACGGCATCCTGAATCGCTTTTGCCGGTTCGGCGGCATGAGTCCTTATAATTTCACGAAGATGGCCTTTGCCAAAATCAAGAGTATAATAAACAACTTCCACCGATATTTCATAGATAAATTCTTTCTCGCTGATGTTCGATGCCACCGGCTATTCACTCATTCGTTGGCACCCTTCGCGGCAGGACCGATATCAAATTACGCCTACCTGACGGAAAAATGATCGGTTTGTTTGGGTCCGTAACTGGCCTCAAAAACCGGCACTCAATGGGGCTGGAGTGCTTTTTCCACCCGTTTGACCAGCTTTTTCTTGATAAACTCCAGGGCCTTTTATCTGTCATCGTCCAGGGCGATGGCCAGCAATTCCTGTATCTCGGAGGTGTCCAACTCGATTTGGATTTTTTTTAAATTCATTTTTTGCTATTCTTTCTTTGGTGACTTCGGCGCAACAATTCGCCCCGTCACATAGATACTTATTGATGGGCGAATGGTGCTGTCGGTTTTAAGAAAAATAACATCCGTATATCGCCCCGCTGTCTGCCGGGTGTTCTCAACCGTCAGGATATATTTTGATATACTGGAATTTTTGAGCTCTTCTAAATCAAACTTAATATATTTGCCATTTCGCGCCCGTGCATCGACAATTTTAAAGGGGTATTTTTGCCCCGGCATAATGCTTACCGCTGTCCGTACGGCATCACCCAGAACACCGTACAGCCTTGCCCGCTTCGGTCTAATGTCCGCAAACTTTTCGACAAATCCGAAAACCGACAACGTGAGCTTCGGGTGCGCCTTATCATTGGTCTCAATGTAAACGTTTTCTCTGATCCTTCTGCCGCCCCCGGCAACCATACCCCTGCTATCAGGCAGCCGCCCAGGATCAACTCCAGCCAGGGCAAAAAAACAGCGGTCAGGTTGATGAGGCTGTCGGGCAAAATCTGATAATTGTACACCGCATCGGCAAAGGCCGCCGGGTGTAAAATTTTATCGATGCTGGCAAAGACAAAGATTCCGCCTAAGAGTAGCCGGGCTGCAAGTATGAAAACGCGGTGCCGGACCCAGACATTTAGCTTTTCAAGCGTATTTTTTGTAAGGCGTTCCGTCATTTTGCTATATCCTCTGTAATTATTCACTCCTTTAGGCTAATTTTCTAAATCCTTCCTACAGATTATTTTTCTCGGTTCCACCCGAAATTTCACACAGCATGCCGCCGTTGCCGCATTTGGCCGTTTCAAACTGTAAAACCGGATGATCGATGCCGAAGTTCTGCCATAAATCATGACGGATTTTTTGGCCGAGTTGCTCGGTCCGGCTCACGGGTTGATCCGCCACTTCAATGTGGCAGGAAAAGGCCACACTGGTCGAAAACACATTCCAGGCATGCAGGTAATGAATGCCTACAACACCGGGCAGTTTTAAAAGATGCTTTCTGATCACTTCAAGGTCGAGTCCCCTGGGGGTGGCATTCATCAGGATCAGACCGGATTCTTTTGAGATTTCCCAGCAGTTTTTTAAAATAAAGACCACGATCAAAACAGAAAGCAGCGGGTCCAGCCAGTACCAGGGCCTGAAGATCAGCACCACCCCGGTGATGAAGACCGCCACCGATGTGAGCAGATCCCCCAGCATGTGCAAAAAGGCGCCCCGGGCATTGAGGCTGTGTTTCGAATCCCGGTGCAACAGCCAGGCCGAAAGACCGTTGCCGGCGATGCCGACGGCCGCCAGACCCATAACCAGACGCCCGATAACCGGCTGCGGGTTCTGGAAACGCTGGACAGCCTCAAATACAATGAAGGCGGCCGCGCCGATTAGTAGTACGACGTTGATCAGAGCGGCTAGAATTTCGGCCCGGCGGTAGCCGAAGGTGTTGTGAACCGAGGCCCCCTTGCGACTGATGCGAAAGGCGATATAGGATATCAGCACAGCAGCAAAATCACTAAAATTATGGGTTGCATCGGAGATCAACGCCATACTGTTAGCCAAAATCCCTCCGATGACCTGGGCGGCAGGAATGATTAAATTCAACCCCAGCGTCATTAAAAGACGGGAGCCGCTGCTATCCTTAAAATCCGGGGCATGGCTGTGCGAGTGGCCCGAAGCCTCATTGAGGGTACCCGGCACCTTCCCGTTTTCATCATTATATTTTATAAGATTGATGGCTTTACCGTGATAATGTTTTTCGCCGTTTGTCATAAAATTTTACCCTCTTTCCATGGCTGTATCCGCCGACGCCCCCAGCAGGCCCCCCAAAAAACCGGCAAATGCGCCCACCGACACCTGCGATAGTCAGCAATGCTGTAAAAACAAAAGTAATGGCCCCGGCAATAGCACTAATCATGATTTTAGCCCTTTATCGATTACCGGTCATAGCCTGAGCAGGGAATGCACATATTGCTTTTCCCCACCACCCGCAAATAGACCTTGGATACCAATTCTCCGCACTGATCACACGGTGCCAGGCCTAAAATCTCGCCAAACTCTTCCCATTCATGGGGCTGCACGTCGCCGATAGAAAGTACCTCGCTTTCGGGCGTCTCCCAGATAATATCCGCCATCTCCCAGGCCTCTTCTTCCGGGATTTGCGTCGGCGGGATACCCTGTCCACGCTTTTGCATGAAGCTGGATTCTGCGACCATCTTATGATGTTTTCCGTTTTTATAGGATACGCGAACCGACTTCTGGTTTTTTTTGTCGATCAACCTAAAAGCCAGCTTGCCCCAGCCGGTTTTCTCAATGTTCCATTTGCCAAGACTGCACCCCGTGCTGTACTGGACGCCGTCTGCAAAGCACTGGGCACCGTGATTTTCGCCGATCTCCAAGATACAGTGCAGATCGCCGGCAGCGCCTGCCCGTTTGGCATTCAGCGCTCTCAATGCCGCCAGCCCGGCGCGGACTCCGGCGGCGCTGGCCCAGCAAATGTGGCCGTGAAATTTAAATGCATCCGCCAAAATTTGTTTGTCATCATTCATTTTTAAGTCTCCTTTTCCATTTTTTCCCGGCAGGGAATGCAAACTTTTTTGTCGCCTGAGATCCGTCCGTAAGGCTCCACCGTCATTTCATCGCAAATTTCACAGACAAACCCCGCAAACGAATGCGGTGGATCTTCCCAGCGATAATCAAAGACTTCGCTGATGGTTAGCAGCTGTTCTGGCGGTGCGTTTAAGACGCCTTCTACTAACGATTCCACGTGCTCCGGCGGCACCTGCGAGGCGGGGATGCCCTTTTCGCGATACTCGGTAAAAAATGTAGACGCTTTATTGGCCTGCATTGCTTCAGCCCGCGGGGCTACCCGGACCGCTTTGGCTTGCTTTTTGTCAATCAGCGTCACCCCCCACTTGCCGTAGTGCAACTTTTTGATATTGCCTTTGCCGAAGGTGCATCCGGTAACCATCTGCACGCCATCCCCGAAGCATGTGGCGCAGTGATGGTCTCCGATTTCCACCAGGGCCATTAACTGGCCGTCTTTGGCGCGATCTACGCCCAATTCGTTCAAGGCTGCCGCCCCAACTCTCAAGCCCATCGGCATGGCCGGGCATTTGTGGCCGTGCAACATCAAGCCTGCCTCATAGTAGTCTTTCGGATCTATCATTTTGGTCTCCTTTCGTTCCGGGCCGGCAAACACCTGCCCATATTTTTTATTATTTTAGCCAGCTTTTGACCTGTTCTTTTTTTGGAACCTTGCCAACGCTTTTGACTTCGCCGTCGATCACGATCGCCGGTGTACCGAATACGCCGTAGCCGGCAATTTCCATGGTGTCGGTCACATGTCCGACGGTAGCATCCACGCCTGCTTCCACTAACGCTTCCTTGACGATCTTTTCTGTCTGCTGACATTTCGCACAACCGGGTCCGAGTACTTTGATTTCCATGTTTGTTTCCTCCTTGATAGGTTCAAACTTCGTTGAATAGTTTACTGGTTGAATGGCTGATTAGGTTAATTATATGTATAATTTAAGTATGTCACGATTATTGAAACATGAAGTGTCCAACTTTCCGCTCCCAAATTTTATGCTTTTGTGAATGCTTCCTGCAGCCAGGTTTTGATTTTAGCCTTTGGCGGTGTAGTTCCCACCGCCACCACTTTTTTGTTGACCACCAGCGCCGGGGTGCCCATCACCCCGTAATTGCCGATTTCGACAATATCGGTGACGTGTTCAAAGTCCAGCGGCAGCTGCGTTTCAGCTATCGCCGCCATAACGTCCCGTTCGAGCTGATCACAGCATGGACAGCCGGGCCCCAGGATCTTGACTTCCAAAAGTCCGGAGTCCTCTTCTGCGACCGGGGCGCCCATAAACTTTTTGTATTCCCGCAAAAAGGCCCGGCCATAGTCGTCTATGGCCGAGGCGGGAATATAGTTGCGTTTGCCCAGTCGCTTCAGCAGCTCGCTGCGAATCTGCTCATCGCTTTGGCCGGCCGCGGTTTGCGCCACTTCGGCCAGCATGGCCTTTAGCCCGATAATGCCCATGCGGTGGCGGCCGACTTTAATCTGGCTGACTTCATCTGAAGACATCGTCGGATTCCTCCCTTATGCCGGCGTGGCGAAATAATGACCGAAGATCAAACCGCTGATGGTGGCCATCACCACCACCAGGCTCACAAAAGCCACTGTCTTTTTGGTACCCATTACGCTGCGAATCACCAGCATGTTGGGCAGGCTGAGGGCCGGGCCGGCCAGCAGCAGCGCCAGCGCCGGGCCTTGCCCCATGCCGGCGCCGAGAAGACCTTGCAGAATCGGCACCTCGGTCAAGGTGGCGAAATACATGAAGGCGCCGACCACTGATGAGAACAGGTTGGCCCCCAGGGAGTTGCCTCCCACCAGTCCGGCGACCCACTTGGATGGAATCAGGCCTTCCGAACCAGGTCGTCCCAGTAAAAGACCCGCAATCAGCACCCCGCCGAACAGCAGAGGTGTAATCAGCTTGGCAAAATCCCAGGTGGACAGAAACCATGATTCGGTTTCCCCGCGGGTGGTGGTCAGCAGCAGCACCAATGCAATGATGCCGGCCGAAAAGGCAATCAGGGGCTGGTGCGGGAAAACAAATGCCAGGACCAGAACAGCAGCAGCCGCCAGTACGACTTTAAAAGCTTTCACGCGGAACCATTTTGTCAGCAGCACGCCGAGCGCAATCGCAAACAAACCCGTCAGCCACCATTTGACGCCGTAGACCGTATTCCAAAACCCCACCGGCTGTTCGGGTTTGCCCCAGGTGGCAAAGATCAGAACTCCCACCATGCAAGCAAAATAGATCACGTTCTGCCACAGCGGCCTTTCAACTTCCTGCTCCGGCATATGCAGGGCTGCCTCGGCCTTGGCCTGCTCTTCCTTGCGGAACATGAGATGCATGATGAGGCCGATGACAATGCTGAACAGCACAGCTCCCACGGCCCGGGCCACTCCAAGGGGTAGTCCGAGCACCCTGGCGGTCAAGACGATCGCCAAGATGTTGATGGCCGGGCCGGAATACAGAAACGCAATGGCCGGGCCGAGGCCGGCACCGCGCTTCCAGATACCGGCAAACAGAGGCAGCACCGTACAGGAGCAGACGGCCAGAATGGAGCCCGACACGGAGGCCACTCCATAGGACACGACCTTTTTGGCACCTGCCCCCAGGTATTTCATGACAGCGGCCTGGGAGACGAAAACGGAAATGGCGCCGGCAATGAAAAAGGCCGGCACCAGACACAGCAGGACGTGCTCCCGGGCGTACC
>CAYWSS010000323.1:0-6881 GCA_964460505.1 uncultured Caldilineaceae bacterium
TGAAATAGAGCGCGCATAGCTCAATTCCTAAGTCGGCTAATGTATGTGGGTGTGTTTCATTGGAGTCGGAAGGGGAGGAAGTTGGGGGGACACCCCCCAAGCCCCCCGGCCTGCGGCGCTTTTTGACTCATTTGAAACGCACCCAACTAATTTACACCTATCGGCCAACCAATCCCATTCTGTTAATGACGGTGTCCAACATTTCGTCCAGCGAGGTCATAACCCGGGCCGCCGCCTGATAGGTCTTTTGGTACTGTAACAAATGGGTGGTTTCTTCATCAAGCGAAACCCCGGCAACGGCTTCCTGCCGGTTTTCCAACGATTCAACCAGCAGTTCCTGGTTCTCTGTCATTAAAATGGCCTGCTGGGTTTGCTGACCCAGTTCCGCAATGCCGGCCCGATAAAATTCGTTAATGGTTGTTGTGCCGCCATTCATGAGTGTCGCGTTTTCCAGCCGGGCAATGGCCAGGGCGTTACTGCCGTCACCCGGCACCCCGGTGGCAGCAGAGGCTGCGGCAATTCTGTTGCCATCGGCCAGAATTGCGGCATCTACGGCAATATTCAAAGCTCCGGTTGTGCCTGCGTCAAAGAAATCCCGCCCGGTAGAGTTATCCAACCCAAAGCCCCCCTGGTGAAGGGTGTTGACTTCTGAAACAATCTCGTTGGCAATGTCATCCAATCGAGTCATTTCCTGAGGCAAAATAATATCGCGAGCAATCAACAGGCCGCCCAGTTTACCCCCCAGCCTCTCTTTTGCCAAAGCATTAAGGCCACCTTCCAGGGGAACACCGGTGATTTCTACGGCGGTCCCGGTGTCATCCCAGACCACCCGGTTCATCTGGCTGTTGCCGGGGTCCGGTTCGGCCCTTAGTTGAAAGGAGACATGGTCCATGACCAGTAACCTGCCCCCCAGGCTTACCATTGCGCTACCATTCTCGCTCTCGTGAACGGTTACATTGATGTATCCGGATAACTCGGTAATGGCCCGGTCGCGCTGGTCACGCAAATCATTGGGTTGTTGGCCTACCCCCTCAACATCTCTGATTTCTTCGTTGAGGTCCGCAATACGAACAGCCAGATCGTTAATTGTGCCTACGTGTCGGGCCACTTGATCGTCAAGATCGTCTTGAAAATCAAGGAACTGATTGTAGGTGTTGGTCAGGGTTGTGGACAGATCATTAGCGGTTTCAATGACATTTGCCCGAATCGCGGCGCTGTCTGTAGTAGTGGCCAGATTATGCCAACTGGCCCAAAAAGCGTTCAACCTGCTGTTTACGGCTGTGTCAGATGGCTCGTTCCAAATTATTTCGGCATGTTGAAGAGCATCACGCCGAACTTCCCATCCATCACGGCGCAGGGTTTCGTTGCGAATCTGGCTATCCAGAAAGCTGTCTCTAAAACGTTGCATTTTTTCAACAACAACACCGGTACCGACCTGTCCAAATGGCGTATACCGACGATTAGTCGGTGCCGTGTAAGGTGGGGCCGGTACCATTACCGTTCTCTGGCGTGAATAGCCGGGAGTGTTGGCATTGGACACATTATGATTAACCGTTTGAATACTCTGCTGCATGGTTTGCAGCGCCTGCAATGACGTGTTTAAGCTACCAAAGGTGGAATACATGGTTACACTTCCCAGTTAAATACATGGCCGGCAACCATGTTTGGATGCACCTGGTTGGTACCATTTGCGGTGTAGTACCCTTCCGGTACAGCCAGGGAGGTAAGATAGTCAAACGTAGCGTCAACCCTTACCAGCCCCGCCTGAAGCATGGTCCGGTTGCTGTAATTGAGTTTGAACAACTGTTTTACCAGGCCGGCAAACTCTTTTTGCATTTTAGATAATTGTTGGGCTGTGGCGTCATCAAATTGTTTAATTAAATCTGACAAAGTGACGTTGCCGGGAAGGTTTAATTCCTGCGCCTGTTGGGATACAATTTGTTCCCGGGCAGACTCAAGCTTCTGCAAATCCAGCAGGAGGTATTCTTTTTCTTTTATAGTGGCTGCCAAGTCCGCAATGTTCTCGTTTTTTAGAGCCAATTGCTCACGTTGAGCAAGGTCTACCAGTTTTCGGTAACCCTCTGCTTCATCGGCAAGCACACTACGCAGGTCTTGCGTGGTAGAGCGCATTTTATTGCCTTCCCAAATTATTACTTTATTTCATAAAGGGGAGCAGTTTTGAGGCCAGGTCATTGGCATTTACGTTGTAATTGCCGGCTTCTAATTGACCTTTGATTGTCTCAACAATGTCAGTGCGGACGTCCGGCGCTTCCTGTGCGGCTTGCAGAATTCGCTGCAATGCCCGCGCATCGTCCGACAGACTGACCTCGGCTGAATTCCCGGTATTCAGTTGACGAGTTTCCTGGTTTGGAACTGCCCCCGGCTGCCCCTCGACATTATTTACGCTCTTGGCGTAGCCGGGAGGCAAACTGGAGTGAATATTTTTAATCATCAATAACCCTTTCTGATTTTTGCCAATTTTCATCATTTTGGCGGACTTTTTGCCCTACATTAGTTTTATCGGCAAAACCAGCCGGAACTTTAGGGATTTTTAAGATTTTAAAAGAACAGTTTTTGCAAAGCTGATTAGCGCAACTGAACCGCTAATCCTATCATTTCATCGGTTGTGCGCAAGGCCCGGGCCATAAGCGAGTAGGCTCGCTGGGCGCTAATCATATCGACCACTTCATTGCTCAGGTCTACGTTTGATTGCTCCAGCGCATAACTCATGACAATGCCATAGTCCTCGCTGCCGGCCTGAGCCACTGTTGCCGCCCCGGAAGCATCAGTTGGGATGAACAGATTTTGCCCAATTGACTCCAGGCCGGACGGATTGGTGAAACGGGCCAGGTTGATGGTGGCCAGCACCTCTGGTTCTGTTTCTCCGGTGCGGCGAACCATGACCTCGCCGTTGGTGGCAATCATTATTTCTTCGGCGTCGGGCGGAACTGTAATTTCCGGCTCAAAGAGATGGCCATCCGCATCGACCACGCGACCTTCGCCATCCAGCCGAAAGGTTCCATCGCGGGTGTAGGCCAGGGTACCATCCCCCTGCTGTACCTGGAAAAAGCCTTCGCCCTCAATGGCCAAATCCCATAAAAATTCGGTCTTTGTAATGACGCCCTGGCCAAAGATTCTGGGATCATCGGTCATTAGCGCACCGGCGGCTTCTCCCACCGCCCGGTTGTCGCCTGCTTCCGGTTCTTCCAATCGCTCGTTCAAGATTTCTTCAAACTCAGCGCGATGCCGCTTGAAGCCAACTGTATTAAGATTGGCGATATTATTAGCTGTTACGTCAAGCCCCAACTGTTGCGTTAAAAGACCGGACCGAGATACGTGTAGTAACGCTGATAATGAAATTGAAGGCATTATACTCTCCCTAACTCAGTTACGGTTTGACCGTTAATCTGATCCTGATACCGCACCATTTTTTGGCTGGCTTCGTAGGCCCGCAACACACTCATCATTTCTGTCATCGATTGAGCGCTGTTTACATTAGAATCTTCAATATATCCCTGATAAATCTTTACATCCGCTGATTCCATAATTTCCGGCTCAACACCCTCGCGGCCCACAAACATTGTTTCATCGTCTTTTAGAATGTCTTCTTCGTTCTCAAAACGGGCCAGGCTGATTTCCGCCACCAGGTCTTCGTCAACAAATACTTCGCCGTTTTGAGCAACGGTAACCAGGCCATCGGGCAGGGTGATTGTACCGTTTCTGCCCAGCACCTGATACCCGTTTGAATTGATAAGTTCTTCGTTAACGTCCCGATGAAATTGACCGTTTCTGGTAAATCGAACACCATCCGGAGTTTGCACTCTAAAAAAACCATCGCCGGCAACGGCAAAATCAAACGGGTGGTCGGTTAGCTTTAGCGGGCCTGTCTCAAAATTTGTTTTTACCTGTGACAGCGATACGCCCGTACCGGCATCGCCAATTTCCTGGCCGGGTTGGTCTTTGTAAACCTGGGTCAGCAACAAAGATGGAAAGTCGGTCACTGTGGCCCGGTCGGCTTTGTACCCAACCGTACGGACATTGGATAGGTTTTGGATAATGCTTTCATGCCGCGTTAACCCGGCCAGCATACCGGATGCGGCTGTGTACAAACCTCGGATCATAAGTTACCTCCTGAAAATAACCCCCTCCCCAACCCTCCCCCGACATTGGGGGAGGGTGCCGCTACCGCGGCGGGTGGGGGCAGGCCAGATTTTCATTTCTGCTGTCATCCCGATTGGGACTGTCTGGCTTTTACAAAACAGATTGATTATTTTCGGTTCAGCGCCAGTGAGATTAGCCCCAACGCTACCAGAACCAGGCCGGCTCCTACTAAAAGGATCATTGCCAAAAGATTAAAATTTACATTCCCGGTTACGGGTAACCCGGAGGGCGCCCCCACTGTGGGGGTAATGCCCGGGCCTAGCGTAGCTGTGGGTGTCCCGCTAACCAGTTCCAGGCGCGTATTTGGAAAAACACCGGCAATGGAGCGCCGGGCATCCGCTTCGGCGGGGTTAGGGTCAGGGATGGGTTCTACGCTAATCATAAGAAATCGGTATTCGAGAACCGGGATGTCATCAAATTCAGCATTGTACTTTACCTGGCCGTCTGCATTGCCATTGAAGGTGCCGACACTAATCATCTGCGCATTGTCGGCGGTAGCCAGCCAGGCTTCGTATTGAGCGCCGTCCAACTGCTCCATGCCTTCGGCCTCAATTTCAACCCAGGCCTCGCCAATGCTGACCATGGCCACACCGCTGGCGGTAGTTGGGCCATAATTAGACAACTCCGGTAAGTAGTTGAGAAATATTTTTACCGGCGCGCCGTTGGCCGATACAGACACGGATAGAATGATTGAACATACAATTGCTGCGATAATATAAATGGGCCATTTTAGGGGTTTCATAATTTCCTCCTGAAGTATGATATAGAGTCATTATCACTATATCATACACAGCCCTAAAATTTAAATATTAGGGAGTTGCATAAGCGGGTTGGCCTATCATCAACATTAATCTCACCGCATCCTGTTCTATCCCGGTTTTTGAGGCGATGGTCAGTTGATCCAGGCCGGCTTCTGCCAAGGCAAATACGGCTTGCTGCCGCTCTGCGCCAATGCCCACTTCGGTTGATTTTTCCTGGCGCTTCCCGTTAACAGCCGGCATCGGCGGCATATCCACACCGGTACCAGGCGAGCTATCCAACACAACCGGGGAGTCTTCCGGCACCTGAGTATCTGCTGCTTTTTGACTACCCGGCCCCACCGTCTTGTCCGATAGCTGTTGGTTGTTAGAGGGCAGTTGGCCCCCGCTTTTGTCGGCATCCGCCTGGGCGCTGTTCATCCAGTTGGTATATGCTTTAAGCGCAATAGAGCGGCGTTTGATGACGCCCGGGTCATATTGATGGGCCTGCAAATGAGTCAGAAAATCCTCAATATGCTGCTCACTGATTTTCTGGGGGATGGGTTCATTGTCTTCAAATTGGCCGGTATACCACAAAATAAACTCCTGTGCATAATCGGTGGCAACCGTAATCACGTCCTGGGTGCAGCCACTTGCCTGGAGATACTCTCCAAAACGATGGGCAGAACAAACAATATCCAGCACCACCGAGTTGTTGTCAGCCTCCTCAGCCTGCTCGGCCCGAGCCTCCTCTGGTTCCGCATCTTCCGTAATAGCGTTGTAAGAAACGGCGACGGCTTGCTCCAGATGCACCCGCAGCTCACCGGCTACCGTTTCGGCCTGATTTAGCACATTCTCCAATTCGGTTCGCTGGCGTACAATGTCGTCTCGGGTAGCCCCGGCCACAGATTGTAATTCCATAACTAATTGAGCCACATCCTGCGCCATTTGAGAAGCCGATTTCTGTTCCGAAGTCCAGCCGGCTTGCGACAACGCCCCGGCTCCTTCAGTGGTGGCTTCTCCCACCATTTTTCGGGTACTCCAAAAAATATAGGCCATACCCAACAACAAAACAACCTCAAGAAACAGGAGCATAAACTGAAGCATGACGTCCCCTCCTATCATACATTTTTGGATTTGGTTCGGACCTGACTCTTATAAAACCGCGCAGAGCAAGCACTGCTCTGGCATGTATCTGGCTTACCCTGGACTCAGATACATCCAATACGTATCCAATTTCTTTCATGGTTAAGCCATCGTTGTAGTAGAGCGAAATCATTAACTGTTCCCGTTCCGGCAATTCAAGAATTGCCGATGCCAATTCTATCTTCAGTTCCTGATCATCCATCTGTTGAGAAGGGGTTGGCATTTGGGTATCCTCCAGCGAGCCGTAAAGATTTGCCTGTTCGCCGTTGTCAAACGTTAAGGTCTGGTCAAGGGATATAATGGCAAAATTAATATCGGTTAGCCAACTGTAATATTGATCCAGGCTTATTTCCAGATATTCTGCAACCTCTTCGTCCTTTGGAGAACGCCCCAATGTTTGGCTAAGATTGGCAATAGCAGTTTCAATTTCTCTGTTGTGGCGATACACTGACCGGGGCAAAAGGTCCATAGCCCGCAAGGAATCGATGATTTGCCCCCGAATACGAGTCACCGCATAGGTAGCAAATTTTACCCCGTGGTCGGGGTCAAACCGGTCAACGGCTTCAATTAAGCCCAAAATGCCGTAACCAATTAAATCATCGTATTGGAGGCTGGGAGGTAATCCTATGGCTAACCGGCCAACCACATATTTAACCAATTTTGCATAGTGCAAAATAAGTTCTTCACGGGCCGTTTGGTCGCCACCGGTTCTATATCGTTGCCACAGTTCTAACACATTATCCATTACTTGATTACCCTTGAGTGTGTCTGCCTCTCCTCTTAGGAATGGTGTGTAAATAACTTGTGCATTTAGGAATGGCGTTTAAGCCTTAAGCA
>CAYWSS010000324.1:0-6864 GCA_964460505.1 uncultured Caldilineaceae bacterium
CGGGGCTGCCCACCGAAGACCATATTCATCAGGTGCTGTCACCGGAGGCCAGGGTTATTTACAGCGATGTTGACCCCTTAACGGTTTCAACCGCCAAAGAAATAATGGCCGGTACCCCTAACGTTCTTTATCTGGAGAATGATATTCGTCAGGCTAAAGCATTGTTAGAACGGCCTGAAACCCAGGAATTTTTTGGCGGGCAAAAAAAAGTGGTCTTTGGCTTAAACGGCATTACCGTTTTCTTAAACCCGGCCGAAATCAAGCGACTGTTTCAAGATTTGTATGACTGGGCCGCGCCAGGCTCAAAACTTTATATCACCATCGAGTCCAAGGACCCCAACCTGACCACCCCCAAATGGGAGCAATTTGCCGGCATGTTTGCCCAAATGGGCGCCCCCATTCATCTTTACTCATTAGAAGAAAGTTTGGAAATGAGCAAACCCTGGGTGGCTGACCACCATGGCATTATTCCGGTCAGCCAATTTTTAGGTATGCCGGATGACTACGTAACCGAAGAAGACCGCGAGGGCATTGGTATAGAATTTTACGCCGCCATTATGGAGAAAAAGTAAGTAATCGTTCACTCCCCCCACGCCTTCGACAAGCTCAGGCTGCTAGCTCAGGCTGCTAGCTCAGGCTGCTAGCTCAGGCTGCTAGCTCAGGCTGCTAATCGTTGCCTGAGCTTGTCGAAGGCAACTGATTGGGGACGGGGGCTGAACGGTTACAAAAGTAATAGCGCAGCCGGTCGGTATTTTACCCCGGCCAGTTTCATAGTTTTCAAGTCACTGGTCACTCAATGTCATTAAGTTAGTGGATAAAGTTGGTTGAGCCTGTCGAAACCAAATCGCCTTCGACAAGCTCAGGCTACATTTTCTTTGGTGTTGCACCTTGAGAACTGTTTAACTTAATGACATTGAGCTGTCAATAGCCAGATTTGTGACCCGGTGTACTCCCTGAAATTCGTGTAATTCGTGGCAGATAATACGTTTTTTATAGAGCCATCCTGCAAACTACCAGAGAGCCGTCATCTCAGAGATTTCTCGCAAACTGCGCTCAAAATGATAGGCTCTCTTACTTTGCTCCCCAACCAGGTTATGCGCCGGGGAGACGTTGCTACGCTTTGCTACCGGGTTTCTTCAACACAAGGTGCAACAGAGGCCGGGACATCATCATTTTGCAAATTCCCGTCAACTTGAGACGGATTGGCCACCCTGGATGATTTAGCCGGGCGGCTTTTCCTTTTTTGCGGCTTCCTTGGCCCGAACGATTTAGCGTCTGCGCTAATGATGGACTTGATTTTTTTATCTTCTTTTTCCTGTGTCGCAAAATAACCGGATGCAATCTCTGTTTGACGCTGGCGCAACGCCAATGGAGCCACAGTTTGCAAATCGTCCATGGTCACTTCCAGGCGACCATCTGCTGCGGCCAGGGCGCGGCCGGCCTCAAACAGGGTCATTTCCGCCCGATGGCTGTCAATTTTGAGGGTCTGTACCCACTTCAATCCACCCCGTTCCACCTCTGGCGGCAGCATCACCTTGGGTAACCGTTTGCGCGCTTCCACCACTTCGTTTAAGGCCGACTCCGTTTCGTCAACCCAACCCGAGACAAATTTGTACGGTTTATTTTTGTACGATACCGCGCGGTGGTATATCTCCATGCGGTCATTCAGGTCTTCAACCCCACGCACCAACACCCGCAACCCAAACCTATCCTGAATTTGAGGGCGAAGCGTGCCCTCTTCCGGATTCATCGACCCCACCAGCGTTAAGCGCGACCGGTACGTGGACGACATCGGCCCCCGGCGCACGGTGTACTGCCCCTGAGCCGAGGCATCCAGCACGGCATCAATTAAGGTGCTATCAAGCAGATTCACCTCGTCGATGTACAGCAAATTCCGGTCGGCCTGAGACAAAATGCCCCGTTCCAGCAGCACCTTGTTTTGCTCCAGAGCCACCCGCTCGTTGATGCCGCCCACCACGTCTTCCAGGCGGGAATTTAACGGCAGCTCTACCAAACGCATCGGTTCAGGCGTGGTGATAGAGTCTCCCATGCCTAATTTAGTGGCGCAACTGTTACAGACTCCCTCCAAACCAAATGTCACCATATCTTCCGGCTCGCAGCCGTACTCGCATGTGCTGCGCTCCACAACCGGCATCAAATCAACCAGGCCGCGCACGGCAGTAGTTTTGGCCGTTCCTCTGGCCCCAATGAGCAAAACCCCACCCACGGCCCGGTTAATAAGCGCCAGCAGCAGCGCAATTTTCATCTCGTTTTGCCCCACAATTGCCAAAAACGGGTAGCGTAAATTGCTGGCCTGGCCCCGATCATAATGTTTTTTGGCAGACTGCAAAACCGCTGCCGCCGGGCCGCTGGAATATAAAATATCTAAGAGTTGAGACTTTCTTTTTATCATAATTTAAAGGTGGGCAACAAGCTCCGGTTTGTGAGTTGCCGGGTGGCACTACTTGGGTTTCGGGGGAATTCTCAGTTCTTGTCCGGGTCGAATTCTGCCGGGGTCACTTAATATATTTTGATTGGCTTCAAAGATTAACCGCCACAGGCTGGATTTGCCGTAAAATTGTTTGGCAATGCGGGAGAGCGAATCGCCGGGTTGAACCGTGTAAATGGGCCATTCTTCCGGCGTTGGTTCCGGGGTGGGCACGGGCGCTTCCGGGGTGGGCGTTGGGGCTGTCACGAAGCGAAGGTTGGCGGCCACCAGTTCATCCAGGGTATCCTGCGCCACCTCCGGGCTGCCGGGAATGCGCTGCACCAATTCTGCGCCGGCGGTTCGCAGCCGGGCTAAATCGGCGTTGCTGATGCCCCCCTCATCGCCCACCGCGGTTACAAATTTCCAGCGGCCGGAGGCCTCATCAATGGCAAAGCTGACATCAGGCTGAAATTTCCAGATGTAGGCCATGGCCGCGTCCAGATATTTGTCGGTGTCGGGCAGCAGCACCACATGCTCACCGGGGCCAACCTGGGGTTGATCTTCCGGTTCTGGTTTGGGTTCCGGTTCAACCTGTTCTGCGGCGCGAAGCTTCTCCCGCAGGATAGCCGGGTCAAAATTGAGGCCAGGGCAAATGGTACTGTTCCCGGCCAACTCGCGATGACCCCGCACGTTTTCTACCAAAATGTCGTACTTTTCCCGCAAGTGCTGAATTAACGCCAGCAACGCCTCCGTCTGCGCCTCACCGGGGCCGGTGTACTCATTGGGAATTTGCTGGATACGCCCGCTGGAATCGGTGTAGGTGCGGTTTTCCGTAAACCAGCCGGACATACAAATGGCCAGATAATGGTTGTTCCAGTATTGCCCGTACTCCAGTCCCTCTGAATTGTCCGGGTCTTTAAACCCGGCGTGATAGGCCGAAATTTTTTCATCCAGCGCGTACTCAACCCGAGCCGTACCGGTGATCACGTAGTTGTAACCACCGTGAGACCAGCCCCGGGTGTTGACGTGGTAGTTAAAGAAACTGGCGGCGTCGCCGATAGGCGCGCCCGTAAGCCGGTTAGCTGTGGCCGAGTGGTGAACGGCAATCCCCGCAATTGGGCCACTGCGTTGCCAATCTTTGTAATTTTCGTAGTTGGGCATTTGCGCCCGAACATCGTTGATATTTAAAGCCATCGTTCCAATCCCGTCATTTTTTTTAAGTTAGTGAGTTGAGTGAGTTTAATGAGTTAATAGTGAACCCGTGCGGTTCGATACCAGATTGGCTCAATCTCGGAGATTGAATCCATCTAATTCATCAGTGTACTCACGCTTCCCTTTAATTTTACATAGTATCAGGCGAAACGCAAGCATAACTTGACATAGTGTTAGAAATGGGGGTCAGAATATAGACCTCTCTTTTACTCAACTTTGCCAGCGCAACCAACCTCAATTAGAAGGAAAGGCGCGATGCCATTTTCTTTACAAAAAATCAGACGCAATGGTGTGCCGACTCCCAAGACCTGTTCGCAATAACCTGTACTGCTATACTATTTTGTATAAACTATCATAATATGATAGTTTATACAAAACATTTGTTCGGAGCCAAACATAATGGCTCAACATTACAAGCGCCAAGAACTCGCTTCACTTCGAAGGCCGCTCAATAGACCTGACCACCTGGCCCGTTGACACCCGCCGCTACGGCCGCCTGTGTGCCCTGCCCACTGCGCCGGCTTCGATTGGGTGCACAATGAAGGCGACCATTGCCACGCTTCAATTCGCGCAGAAAGCCTCTGCCTGCGGTGCGGCAATTAAGGCAGCAAATCGGCGGATCGGCGAAAAACGGATGGCTCGCTGATTCGCCGATTCGCTGAATCAGAGCTGGTTGAATCGAGCGGCAGACAGCGCCGCTACATTGATAGAAGGCGATTCTCCTGAAATAATGTTGGCCACCAATTGGCCGCTAACAGGGGCCAGAGAAATCCCCAGCATAGCGTGCCCGGTGGCTATAATTAAATTCTGCAACTGAGGCGCACGCCCAATAATCGGCAGCCCATCCGGGGTGCAGGGCCGCAATCCGGCCCAAACCTCTGTGTCACCCGTCCCGTTGAGCGCCGCCTTGCCCAGATAGTGGGGAATGGCCCGCCGCATTGCCCGCACGCGCCGCCGGTTAATTGACAAATCGAGACCGGCCATTTCCAGCGTACCGGCAAAGCGAACCCCTTCCTCCAGGGGGGTTACGGCAACTTTTGCATCGGCCAGCAGCAGTGGTATTTTTAATTTTCCGGCAAGTTGAGGCGCCACAAAACTGTACCCTTTGGCGGCCTGAATGGGCAGTTTTAGCGGCAACGCCCGCACAAGGTTGGGCGACCATGCGCCCCCGGCCAAGACCACTTCATCAGCCACAAACCTGCCCTTTAAGGTGGCCACGCCGGTCACGGTTCCAGCGGCCCTTTCAATGTTGAGCACTTCAGTGTTGGTGTGGATAGTTACGCCATTTTGCCTCAACAATTGCCCCAGCGCAGTAACAAGCCGGGCCGGATTCAGGTGAGCATCCCGGGAAAAACAGGCCCCGCCGCCAACCTGGGCCTTGATGCCCGGCATTTTGGCTTGCACCCCGGCGGTATCCAGCATCTCAGCCTCCAGGTTAAATTGGCGGGCGGTTTTAACCAACTCAACACATTCCTGGCGGCTTGACGTGGTTTTGTAGAGCATCAGCAAGCCGCGCTGCTCAAAACCAAAGTTGAGTTCGGGCAGCGCAGCCAACGCCTTGTACAGGGACAGGCTGGCCAAATGCATCTCCAGCAGCAAAGGCATTGCTTGCTCAACGTGAGATTGAGTACAGGCTGCCCTGAATTTCCAGAGCCAATTGAGCAAATCGCGGTTGAGCCGGGGTTTAATGTAAAATGGACTCTCCGGATTGAACATCCAGCGCAGACCCTGCCCAATGACTCCCGGCGCGGCCAACGGTATAAAATGGCTGGGCACAATCAACCCGGCATTGCCCCCGGAGCTTCCGTCACCCAGCTCACCTTTTTCCAGCAGCGTAACGCTGTATCCCGCCTGATGCAGATAATAGGCGGAACAGAGGCCGATAACGCCGCCGCCAATAACAATGACATCACTTCTATTTTCGTTCATCTTGATGCTCCTCTCCGGTGTCACAACAATTAAATTACTTGAAAGTCGTGGGCAAGGATGGCTGCGTTATTTTTGGGATTGGTGGGGGATAAACAATGCTATTCACCTTAAATCGACTCAATAACGGTGCGCGTAAAATCTTCCAGACAATCAATTAAACTCTCTGATGCAGCGGCAGCCTCCGCTTCGTTAGCATTGGCCACATTGTTCATTAACGATGCATGCAATTGGGCAATGCGGGCCCAATCCCCGTAGGCTCGATAAGCCACCCAAAAACGCCGGCTGTGCGCGTGCAGCGGGGCCACCGCCCCCGTAGCAAACGGATTTCGGGCAGCGTCTGTTAACAGCTCATCAAATTCGTAATCGATGCGCATATATTCGGTCAGGTCGCCGGTTTCTGCGGCCCGGCAAATTTCTGCGGCAAAGGTTTGCAGTTGAGCGCGTTGATCCGCAGTTGCCCGGCGCGCTGCCCGAATTGCAATCAGCCTGTCCAGGGCACGCCGCGTTTCCAGCAGCAGAATTTGGTCGGTAATGTTGATTTCCGTCACCATAATTCCCCGGCGGGGAATGGAAACCACCAGCCGCTCGGTCGCCATCCGCTTAAGCGCCTCGCGCAGCGGCGTGCGTCCCACCCCAATTTGCCGGCTCAAATCGGTTTCTGAAAAAATGGTTCCCGGCGGCAGGCCAAGCGTAACAATCATTTCCTCTACAATTTGATACGCCTTTTCAGACAGGTTTTGTCCGGGTGTGGTTTTTTGCATGTGGGTTTCCTTCATTCGAGGTTTCACTACCGGATACTTTTTTAGGAGTACCTTTTTATCTCGTTTGCTACGGTTTTTGCCAGACTTAGTACTAAGTCAAGTCCAGATTGACGGGTGTAGCACCGGGCCTCGTGCCCGTTTTGCGCCGCTAATAACGCCCACAAGGGGCCTGGCTACGGTCTGGCTACCCGTCAAAACCAACTTGACTTAGTACTTAGGAATGAGCCGTAAATAACTTGTGCATTTCTAAAGCGTCGGCTGAGCTTGTTGAAGCCAACGCCAAGCCTTTCTCTACCAGACCGCCTTCGACAAGCTCAGGCGGCGAACCGTTGGTCAAATACACAAGTTATTAAATTTCCGTTCCTTTAGAAAAAGTGTCCCCCAGCAAGGCTATCATCATTGCCGTTATAGATTTGTGAGTTGAGCCAATGCGCAGTACGCAATACATAGCGCAGCAAGCCGCAAATTAACAATGAATAATTGTAACTACTTAGGCACACACCTTTGTAGCCGCTATAGTAGCGTCCTTTTGCC
>CAYWSS010000325.1:0-6844 GCA_964460505.1 uncultured Caldilineaceae bacterium
CAAAAATTCAGCTTTTTATCCATTTGTTGCCCACTTTATTAGCTTGATGCGCATGGGGTGTCCCTCTACTCTCTCCCACGCCATCTGGTTAAGCAAGCGCGCTTTCATCGCCGGAATCGTGCACAAAAATACATGAGGCGTCTGTTGCCGTCACCATCCGCCGGGCAAAGGTCAGGTCGGCCTGCTGTTGCAGCCCAAAAATATTCAGATCGGCTACCGGCATTTTGGGCAAACACTCATCTAATGACCCGGTTTTTACAATAGCCTGGGTATTGCGCGGCATACGTCCGTAATTCATCAGATCGGCCAGAAATTTCTTGCCGTTGGCTTGCTCGGCAGTGTCGCCCACAATGGTGATCAGGTTTATTTGTCCGTTCCAGTTGCGGGCCAGTTGGTAAGCCAGCAATAGGGCCAGGTCCAGGTTGCTCAAGCGCAGTCCAACTTCCCAGGTTGGGCTTTGATCTCGTATCCAAACATTAATCACCTGTTCATGCCCTAACGAGCTTTCGGGGTGTTTAGCGTATAAAATTGCCCCCAAATGATTTTCTGCAGCCCGATCCAGAATGTGTTGCAGTGACGCTTCGTTGGTGTCGGATGTAATTGCCAGAAACAGGACATTGGGCCGAAAAAAGGCCATTTGGAGTACCTCCAGCCCCGTTTGCAGCCCTGCTGTAAAATCCTTAACTGCTAATATGGCTACGCGGGCAAAAATGCCGTCTCTGGTAAAAGCTTGTTCAAATGACGCAATACCGGCCAGCCGTTCTTTTTGTCCATTCTGATACAACCCCAACACGTGTACGGAACCTCGCGGGTAAGTAAGCGCCTTTAAGAAGCGGTAGCTTCCGCGTAAGGGGTAAACAGATTGAACCGGCACCAGCAGGCTGGGCCGCCAGGCTCGTTCTTGAGATGTGGGCAGGCTTAAAACCCGTTTGGCCGCCCATTCGGCCAGAGTCACAAATAATCCGCTGCGCACATCGCTCCAGGGCGCGTGAAGCCGGCGGCGCGAGAGGTAGGCGTACAACAAAACAATGATGATTACCGCTGCCAGGCTGAATAGGGGCGCAATGAGAAACATAGCAAACAGACAGCCAACCAACCCCAGTAACGGCACAATATCAGGAATTTTGAACAAGGGTCGAAAACTGACCAGCCCCACCATCTGCTCCAGCAACACCACCCCGTTGAGGGCCGTGTAAACAATTAAAAAGAACATGGTCATAAGCGGGGCAATGGCGTTCAGGCCGCCGCCGCTCAAGCCAAAAACAAGGGTTGCCAGGCCAATAACGCCGGTTAAATACATGGCCGGGCGCGGCTCGCCGGAATCGGTTTCGCGGGCAAAAATCCGGCCTCCGGGCAGCACATCGTTTTCGGCAATGGGTTGCAGTATCCGGGGTGCACTGACCAGCGAGTTGAGCGCGGCGGAAAACGTGGCCGCCAAAATACCCACGGTTACAGCCGGCCCAAAAGCTGCCCGATCAACCATAATGGTAACATTGTTGACCAGCTCTTCCGGCGTGGCCACCCGGGATAACCAATAAGCTAACATCAGGTAAACCAACATCGTAACAAGAATAGCGCTCATAATGCCAATGGGAATACTTTTGCGCGGGTCTTTTAATGTGCCCGACATATTGACACCGGTTAAAATGCCGGAAACGGCCGGAAAAAACACGGCAAATACGCCCCAAAATCCGGCATCCGGAAAAGTGCCCCATACTTCGGGTGTTTGAGTAAAACCGCCAAATTCGGAGAAACTGCCCAGAAAAATAAAAAAGAGGGCTGCCAGAATGATAATCAAAATAGGGTAGCGCACGTGAGCCGCCAAATTAACGCTGATAAAAGCAATGGCAAAACAGAGGCCATACCCAACAAACACAATCAACCAGGTGGGATGTGTGGGAAAAATACGTTGCCAGCCTTCGCTAAAAGCAAAAATATAAAAGGCCACCGAAATGGCCTGGGCCAGATAGAACGGCACGCTTACGCTGCCGCCCACTTCTAACCCCAGCGATTGCGAAATAATAGAAAAAGCTCCCCCGGCCCTGACCCGAATATTAGTGGCCACGGATGAGATAGCCAGGCCGGTGCAAATGGTAATAAAATTAGCCAGCAGGATAATGAGCAGGCCGCCGCCCAAGCCGGCGTTGCCCACCACCCAGCCGGTACGCAGAAACATCACCGCGCCCATAATGGTTAGTAAGGTGGGCATAAAAACGCCGTCGAACGTGCCAAATTTGTTGTTTCCGGGCGTATTTGTAGTAAAGGTGAAAAAGAGATTCCGCATTTTGGTAAGCATGTTGCCGACAGTACTCATCTTTTCTCCGGGAAAGGTTAACCCAGAAAATCTTTAATTTGCCGGGTGAGCCGAGGATGCCTGAGTTTGCGTAGGGCCTGGCCTTCAATTTGCCGGATTCGTTCCCGGGTCAATCCAAACTTCCGGCCGATTTCATCCAGAGTATAGCTGCGACCATTTTGCAGGCCAAATCTCAACCGGATAATTCTGGCTTCTCTGGGAGTGAGGGTAGCCAAAATATTTTCCAATTGTCTCCGCAACAGATGGTGAGACGCCGATTCCGGGGGAGACAGCACAGCACCGTCTTCAATAAAATCCCCTAACTCACTATCTTGTTCCTCGCCAACAGGCTGCTCAAGCGAGACGGGATGCCGGCTGACGTGCAGCATCCATTCTATTTTGGTCGTCTCCAGGCCTGTTTCCAGCGCTAGTTCTTTAATGGTGGGTTGGCGTCCCAACTCCTGTTCAAGCCTGGCTGCCCGCCGGCGCAGCTTGCGGATACGGTCGCTCATATGTACCGGCACCCGAATGGTACGAGACTGGTCGGCCACGCCACGAGTAACTGCCTGTCTAATCCACCAGGTGGCGTAGGTGCTAAATTTGTAGCCCCGGTGATAATCATATTTTTCTACGGCCTTGATCAGGCCCAAATTACCTTCTTGAATAAGGTCAGTAAATGGCATGCCCTGTCCGGTATATTTCTTTGCTATGCTAACCACCAGCCGGGTGTTGGCTTTAACAAGATGTTTGCGGGCCTGGCAGCCGGCTTCAACTTGCGCATTAAGGGATTTGGCCCGGGCAGGGTCAGTTTGATTTGTTTCAAGCCATTTTTCGGCCTGCCGCCCCTGTTCAATCTGTTTGGCCAGCGCCACTTCCTGCCCGGCGGTAAGCAGTGGCACCCGGGCCATTTCTTTGAGATACAGTGAAAGAACGTTATCGGCAGGAACATCGCTTAAGTCAGACAAATCGGTTGTACGTTCACCATTTTGGATTGCCCGGCTTAAGCTTTCTTCCTGCCCTGCTTCTTGTTTTCCGGCGTAAATCCGGATGCCCTGATTGATAAGATGAATGAATAAGTTATCCAGAAGCTGGATATTTTCTTCAGCATGGGGAAGGAGGGCTAACAAATCATCAGTAACAAGATAGCCCTGTTCTTTGGACTTACGCATTAAATTCTCCAACGAAACAGAGATTGCTTCCGGCATTAAGGGAGCGGTATCGTGTTCTAAGATTTTGGGGCCATTTGAAAAAACCGGCCTGTTACTGGTCACGTTGTTGCCTCCTACTTAAAAGCATTACGATTTAATTTAAATGTTGCGTCTGGCCGGCTACTTTTATTTGTTGCTGATTCAATCATATAGGCCAATTGGGCCAATTTAAAGGGCTTCCCTAAGAAACCACTGATTTCCAACTGCCGTTGCCGGGCTTCGGCACGCAATTCAATAACATCCTGAGCAGACATCAAAATAATTGGCAGGTCTGGCAACAGTGGTTGTATTTTTTGAATAAGTTCTAGGCCTTTCAGATCCGGCATATTGTTGTCGGTAAGCAACAGGTCGAATGATTGCCGGTACAGGAGGGTTAAGGCCGCCGGCCCATCTGTAACCGAAACAACCCGGTAACCCGGTCTTAGTTTCTTGATGCCAACTTCCAGAGCCAGGCGCAATGTTTGGTTATCTTCCGCAATTAAAATACGCATGCTGTCAGCTCAAATCTGCTACTACCTTGCATGTTCAGCTTTAAAGGGTTCAAAGGGTTCTTTGAGAAATTGTGGGGTAAACAGGAATCGCAAAGCTTGCTTTGCCCAACGAGGCTATCCCCCAAAGCAAGCTTTGTGACTCCACCACAGAAAACCTCAAAGAACCATTTAAAGCGGGGGAAACCCGGTTATTAATTCCCAAAAGCAGGAGTTTCTCACTCACAACATCGGCTATTAATCTTCAGAAAATTCAGGTTTCTGAGAAATGGTCTTATTTCTGGGCATCCACAACGGACAAAGCGGCAATGTTAACAAGGCCACGCGCCATATCAAAGCAGCGGGTGGGGGCAGGTTAAATTTTCATTTTCGTGGCCGGCCCGCCAGGGGCTGTTGCACTCTCTTAAAAATAAAGTTGCCCGGAGTTGCGCAGAGCCATCACAGGCGCGAAGCGCACGAAGACAGAGTGCCCTTGAGGAAAATTCATTAAAAACTTTGTGCGCTTCGCGTCTATGCCTGCTCAGCGGTCTCTGTGTTCCTGATTTTCATTCTCGTTGTCGTCCCGATAAGGGCTGTTCAACTCATCAGGCATAGCTCAACTCTATGTAGAAAATTGAGAATCTTTGATATGTTCCAAATGGGTGTGTTTCAACTGAGTCAAAAGCGCCGCCGGCCGGGGGGCGTGGGGGGTAGCTCCCCCCAACTCACCTCCCTCTCCGACTCAACTGAAATACACCCGTTCCAAATGTATAGTTTGAGTATATTCAAGATAAGGACAATTGTGGGTCAAGAAAATGGCTTGAGAGGTCAAGAAACTGTCAAGAAAAGACCTCACAAGCGCTAATCTTTAATTCTCAGAAGCTGTTGAGATATTTTTTGGCAAGGGCTTGCTTATTGAGTTAAGGTTTTCCTGAGGTAGTTCTTCAGTGAAGAGACAGCCGCCGGCTCCCACTTTTGGGGATGCCAGACCATCATGATCGGGATACTTAAGTCTGAGCCGGCCCACGCAAGTTGGGCCAATTCTCCGTTCTTAATCTCGGAAACAACCACCGGCGCCGGCAACACAGCAACCCCTCCGCCCTGACCGGCAAACTGCTTAATTGGTTGGGTGGCTCCAAATTCATAATTTGTGATCATATTTACCCCGTGCTCATCCAGAACATGCTTAAATAACAAGCGATATGGGCAATTTAGCGACGGAGCCAGTAATGTTTTGCCGGCCAGATCATCAGCCGTAACAGGGTTATTTTGCGCCAGCGGATGACCGGGCGAAGTGACTAACACTAATTGTTCGTTCAGAAGAACTTCATGCACTAAGTTGGGGTCAACTGTTTCACGATAGGCTAAGGCAATATCAATCTGCCCATCCCGAACGGCCTCAATAAGGTCATTATATTGAACAGGGTTGATGACCAGGCGGATCATGGGAAATTGCGATCGAAACGCCTTTAATACGGGTGCTAACCGATAAGCCAGAATCGACTCCGAAGCTCCAAGCCGGACAGTGCCTAACGCTTCTTTACCAATTTGACCTACAGACATCCGGGCTTCGTCGGCCAAATCGGTAAGTTTTTCGGCGTAGGCCAGCAATTCTTTACCGGCTTCAGTCAATATAATCTGCCGGCCCAGACGATTGAACAGGGCTATTCCCAACTCGGTTTCCAAAGCCTGAATGTGTGCCGAAACTGTGGGCTGGGCATAGTTCAACGCTTCGGCAGCGCGGCTAAAACTAAGGGTTTTGGCTACCTGCTTAAAGGTGGTGAGATGTTTTAGTTCCATAATGACCTATCAATATTGATGATAGCTTACATTATCTTTTTCTATTGGACAAGTGGTTGGTAGGCTGGTTATACTGAGATGCGGAGACGATAGGCGAGCCTGAATAATCGCATTTAATCAAGGAGAACGTGCATGAGTACAATGGATGTCTATGGAATGACTGACAAACTGGAAGATACGCTGCTTGACGTTATGGTTACGCGGCTTGAAGCCCGGGGCGCTCACCCCTTTTTCATCAAAATGCTCAACGAATATCTGAAGGCAATGGATATCGATTCGGCCGACAGCGTGCTGGATATGGGCTGTGGAACCGGGGTAGCAGCTCGAACGATTGCCCTGCGGCAAGGTTTTTTGGGAAAAGTTATTGGAATTGATCTCAGCGCTTATTTAGCCGAGGCGGCCGCCGGTCTGGCTGCACAAGATGGAATTGACCCCGGGCGAATAGAGTTTAAGGCCGGGGATACGCAAAGCCTTGATATTCCGGACGGTGAATTTGACGCTGTTGTTGCTCATACCCTGGTAAGCCATGTTAATAACCCGCCGGCAGTGGTTAAAGAAGCGGCGCGGGTGGTAAAACCAGGGGGCACGGTTGGAATTTTTGATGGTGACTATGCCTCACTGACATTCGACCAGAAGGACCCGGCCAAGGGCAAGAATGATGATGACGCCCTGCTCAGTGCCCTGGTGGCAAATCCAAGGGTAATGCGGCAGATGCCGAGATTGTTTCATGAAGTGGGTCTGGAGTTGGTCTCCGTTTTTCCTTATGTTCTGGTCGAGGTGAGTCAGGCTGATTTTTGGGCATCCGGTATCGAGTCGTTTCGCCGGTTGATCCCCAAATCAGGCATGATGACTGAAGAATATGCCGATGCCTGGGCCGCGAGCCTGGTAAAAGATTCAGAAGAAGGTGTTTTCTTTGGATCCAGCAATTATTATGGTTACGTAGCCAGGCGGGCATAACATTTATTACTCCCGCCCTGCCCCCTGAAACGCAGCATGCGCCAAAGCCTCGTTTTTAAGTAATTTAGGATTTTGAAATTTTCACGCAAAGCCGCCAGAAACGCTAAGAAAAGCATTAA
>CAYWSS010000326.1:0-6798 GCA_964460505.1 uncultured Caldilineaceae bacterium
TGACGTTAACATAAAAATGCCCCAGAAAAATAACAATGGTGACGAGGCAAAGAATTATGGGCGCCACCCGCCGAAAAAAGGGCAAAATGTGGTCGTCAAACGTGGTTTCGGTATGTTCGGCAACTTCGTGGCCGTACCAGTTGATAATCCCGGCAACAACTCTAAAAATAGCCGCGTACGCCAACAGGAGGTAAAGAATAAAAAAGATTGTAGAGACCGTCGGACTATCGGGGTTAATAATAAAATCGGCATAACGCAGCGCCCACCGCAGCCCAATCAGCAGTATCAGGTAGATTACCGGCCGTTTAAGTGCATCCAGCAACGTATCATCCAGGCCGGTGCTGCTTCGCTTTACGGTTCGGCGCACCCATCTATCAAGAAAAACAGAGAAAACCCAGGCCAGGATAACCGTTAACAATAAAATAACAACAAACAACGCAGGTCGTTCAAAAAAGGCAAAATTCATAATCGATGTCTCTCCTGATAAAAGTTTTTTTTGGCTACCGGCACAAATCTGTTAACGCGGCTTCAACGGTTTCAAACTCAAACTGATAGCCCAATTTCTGCAACTGCGCCGGCACAACCCGCTGCCCTGCCAGCAAGACGCTGCTCATTTCGCCAAAAACGGTTTTTAGGGCCACGCCGGGAACCGGAAAGAATGAAGGGCGGTTTAACGCCTGGCCCAACGCTGTGGAAAAATCCCGATTTCGCACCGGGTTGGGGGCGGTTAAATTAAAAACCCCGCCGGCGCTTTTGGTTTCCATCAAAAACCGAACAGCGTTGGCCAGGTCTCGATAATGAATCCAGGAGAACCATTGCTGCCCGTTACCGACCGGCCCGCCCACAAACAGGTGAAACGGGGCAGCCATTTTGGGGAGGGCGCCGCCCTGGTTATCCAGGACAACGCCGGTTCGAAGCACGACCCGCCGCACCCCCAGCTGCTCCACCGCATCGGTGGCGGATTCCCATTCTACACAGAGATCGGCCAGAAAATCGGTGCCGGCTGCCCCCGTTTCCAAAATTTCTTCATCACCGGTCTGCGCCCCGTAATACCCCACGGCCGAGGCCTGAATTAGCACCGCAGGTTTTTTTGCGGCGGCGTTAATGGCCTGGCTGATGGCATGGCCGGCCTCCACGCGGCTGGATAACAGTTCTCTTTTACGTTCGTCACTCCACCGTTTGTCGGCAATGCCCGCCCCCACCAAATTGACTACGGCCCCTGCCCGCTCAAGATGCTGCGCCCAAGCGCCCGTAGTCTGACCATCCCATTGAACAAAATTGATTTTGGCCGGGAGTGAATACGGGCGAAACGGCCTGCGGCTAACCACCGTTACCGTATTTCCATATTCAATTAAATGCTTTACCAGCCTGTGCCCAACGTTACCCGTGCCCCCTGCTATTAGAATGTGCATACCTTTATCCTCCAGTATTTACGCACCTGGTAAAATTTTGCCACGGATTTTACCGATTTTTTGCTCTTTTTCTGTGTTAATCTGTGCAATCCGTGGCTATTTCTTTTCAACTGCGTAAGTGCTGATCCTCCCCAAATCTTAAATTCAGTCGTCAACATCTCCCAAAAAATTATAGCACAGCGATACATATGGCGGCAACCACTTTCAAAATTCAGGTAAAGATGTGACATTTATTACTACCATTTCATTACAATTTTATGGTACGCTACCTGTATTGAAACATTTTGGGTTGGCGCCGGTCATGTTTCGGCACGCAGGTTACATATTTGCCGAAGGGACAGCGGCAAGATTACAATAGGGTTAAATAGATACAAAACGGCTCATTTTTGGTAGAATTTTGACAGGATATTTTTTAATCTGGCTACTGGCCTACTGTATTATTAAAGGAGAATGACATGCGACAACATCTTGTAATTACAATTACCGGGCAAGACCGGGTAGGGCTTGTTGAAGAGGTTACCAAATTACTTTTGAACTACGGCAGCAATGTGGAATCCAGCCGGATGGCCCGCCTTGGCGGCGAGTTTGCCATACTCATGCTTATATCCGTGCCGGTGGAAAATTTTGAAGAGATGCGGCAAGCCGTACGTAACCTGAAGGATGACGGCTTTAAAGTTACCACACGCCAAACCGAACGCGGTCACGCGGCAAAATACGCCGGCTGGACTCCCTACCAGGTTGAAGTTGCCGGGGCAGACAACGAAGGCATTATCCACCATATTGCCCGCCATTTGGCCGAACAGGGCATAAATATTGAAACAATGGACACCGGCATGGTGCGGGCGCCAATGAGCGGCACGCCCCTTTTTACAATGACGGCCATTGTTGTGGTTCCGCCGGAATTGCCCTACCCCGACTGGCGGGACGATCTTGAGGAAATTGGTGACAAACTGAATGTTGATACCGCTGTATCGGCTTATACAGGCTAGCATTTACGGCAACCGCACATGTGATAAAAAGGGTGGTCATCCTTTTTATTTGGGTACTTCCCCCCTCCGTGGACAACGTGGATTTCTGGTTTCGTTACCCGACAAACCTTCCTGGAAGTTTGGTTTTAGACCGAAAGTATCCGATAATTAGAGCAACCTGGCTCTATAACAGCTTCCAGGAAGGTGAAACTACCCAGATGTCGGGTAGCGAGATTTCCGGTTACAAAACTCCAGTTTTGTAACCAGAAATTCATGCCAGGTCAAAAATACTCTTTTAATTTTACATGGATGCGTGCGCCTCTGCCACCAGAATTTTGATAAATGTGTAAAGCATATAAACCGTAACCAGCTCAAAAATAATCAGGCCGGGAAGCGCCGGCCAGGTAAGCCACATTGGTGCCCCAAAAACATACAAGCTGAGGGGGAAAACAAAGTGGGCCACATTGCTATAGCCGGCCAGCGGATTTCCGGGTATAGGATGCCAGTAGATACGCAGCAGCCACGGCCCCTTGTCAACAAGAGCAGCTTTCCAGGTCTTGGTTGGGCGCGTGGCAAAGGCGGCAATGAACAGGCCGGTTGTCCATTCCAGAGCAATAAACAGCGGAGCAATCGCCAGCCCGGACAGTATCCAGACAAACGTATGGTTGAGCAAGTCAATGGCCAGGTCAAACAGCGCCCCAAATTGAGTGGCGTGACCCAACTTACGGGCCAGATATCCATCTGCCAGATCCAAAATCAACACGCAGAATAACAACCACGCGGCAATGGCCAGCCGCGCATTTTGAGACACTTCCCAACCGGCCATTCCAAAAACAGACACAAACAGGATCGCAACAGCCAGCATCGCCAACCGAATAAAACCGACAACATTACAAGGATAGAGCAAAACGTGTGCTTGTTGCATTCTTTATTGGCCTGTTTTGCAGGCATTCCACATGCTCATTCGCGGGAATTTACGGCCCCAAAGAAATCAATTTGATGGGCAATGTAAATCAATTTGTTTTGTGATATTTGATTGTGGCGGTGGGCAATCCACGGTGCAATATCAAATGGGGTTTTCCCCTGAAGCGTGGCGTGAATGGTGTCAATGATGCAGTGCAAAAAATAGACCTCATCGGCCGGATACCCTTCTTCGCCGGGAAAAACCACCCAATCGGAACTGCCGGCCCCGATGATTTTTGCGCCGGCAGAGTTCAACCCGGCAAACAGTTTTCGCCCCGACCGGCTGCTGCCGCCAACGCTCTGCTCATCCATTGCGGCATGATAGCGCTTGATAATGCGCGCATCCAATTGCGGGTCAATTTCCGGCAACAGGATGGTTTCTCCATCAAAATTGATGGTGAAATAGTAGCATCCAGCCGGTTTTAACAGCCAGAGAAGAGTGGGTAACAGCGAGGAAATATCCACCAGATCCCAAAAAGCGTGGGCAATCAGAAGGTCCCAGCGACGGCTGTTTTGTTCGCGTTCCACAAAATCAAAGACGTCAACGGCTTCCAGTACCAGCTCGATTCGTTGGTGACTCCGTTCAAAAACAAGTGTTCGCCCGGCTTTTGGCTGTACGCTGAACCCCTGTTTTTCCGCCCACCGCGGCACACGCCGCCAGGCTTCGGCAATATATTCCGGCCGGAGGTCGATGGCCGTATAAACGACATTTTTCAGAACTTGCCACTCGACCAGCCGTTGGAGCATGGTGCCAATTCCGGCCGCAATTTCCAGCACGTGCAGCGGTTTCTGGTTAACCACAGATAAGTGACCGGCCAGACTTTTTAACACATTTTGATTTAAGGCCCGGTCATCCACGCTTTTTTTGGCAGCCAGATAGTCGATAAAACTGAATTTTTTAACCGTCACTATTTTTCCACTCTGTCTCTGTGGTGTTTACCATCTGCTTGACCCGCGCAGTTTCTTACAGAGTTATCTGATATGAGGCCCAGGCAATGTCGTTTTCCCATATTTTGATGCGTATTTCGGTCAAATTTTTAGCTTTAATTCGCCCGGCAAAAGCCTGACAAAAAATACGGGCAAACAGTTCGATACTGGGATTGGTGTCACCAAATTCCGGCAACTCGTTTAAGGTTTTATCTTGAAAACGGGCCACAAGTTTATCAAACGTGTTTTCAATATCAACGATGTCAACCAGATAGTTGTGCCGGTTAAGCTCATGGCCCTGTAGTTGAAGCTCCACCACGTAGTGATGGGAATGCCATTGGTTCTCGGCCCCCCAATTGCCGCCAATGAGAAAGTGCTGCGCTACAAAATCTCTTTTTACTGCAAGTGAAAACATTTATCTTCTCCTATGACACCCATCTCGTTCCCAAACTGGAGTTTGGGAACGAGATGGGTGTCATCCGGGGCGTGTGAAACCCCATTTCATAAGTGGCTCTTTTCAGGCGCACCCGTTCAGAAAAAAGATCGTCGTTACGTAACTGACGCACATCTAACGGCCAATCCTGAATAATTTTTTCCAGAGCACGCCATAATTTAAAACACAAAGCCATATCTCCGCCATCAATGCCCAGATCAATATCTGAACGCGGGCTAAATGTACCCGGTCTGGTAATAGAGCCAAACAGGTAAACTCGCCGTACAACCACATAGTGTGGGGCTATGGACTGAATGGCATTGTGTATAGCCTGCCGCGCCCGTTTACGGCGTGTTTCGCCGGCCTGGAAACGGGATTGTTCCCGGCGTTGAAAACTTTGCCGGTAGGCAGCCATCTCCTCCGGCAGCCAGAATGAGCGGTTATCCTCTACCATTTGAACGCGCTCCCAACAAAAAAACCATCTCGTATCGAACCGGCAATACCCTGAAATGTCCAGCGTCCGTACCGGCCAACTTGAAAAATATCATTTTCCTGCAAACAATTTATGGCCCCTGCTTTCCACCGGGAATCGGGCCAGGCCCAGGTATAAGCCACATCAATCCAGGTGGGATCAGCCACTTCCACATTTTCAATAAAGTTCCATTGCTGGAGTTCTTCGATGACGTTGTCGGCGTAGGCAGCAATCTCCACGCCGGATGGTTTTTGTCCGCCCACAAAGGCACGCTCTACATAAATACTAACACGGCTGTTTTGCGTTTGGGCGGATTTCGGCAAAAAGGATGAATCAACGTTGCTGTAAAAACCGACGCGATGAAAGCCGGATCTGCTATCGGGATTGTAAAGCCAATGTTCATCCGGGCATTTTTGGCCCCGGATTGCCCCAATATTTAAAACCAGGACAGAGGTATACGGGTCGGGCTTTTCATCGAGTTTCAAGCCGGCCATGTCCACCATCTTGTTGAGCGGTAACGTAGAAATTAACCGCCCGTACCGTTCATCGAACCCGTCGGCAAAATGGACCACTTTTTGCTGTGTGTCGATTTTTACCACCTGCTTGCCATACCGAACATCGCACCGGGTTGCCATCTGTTGAGCCAGGGTGTTGAGTCCATCCTGTGGATAGACAAATGTAACATTGTAGCCCACCGGCGAAGCCTGCCCAAAAGCGCCCTGCAAGGCCAGCGAGACATCCACCGGAGATTTGTAGGCATCCTGCGGCGCAATTTGAGGCCACAAGCCGGCGGTGTACAGTTGGTGAAACGGGCCAAAAAAGCGTTCGGTTAGCGTGCTGCCAAAACTTTGCGCCAACCAGCCGGCCATAGTTGCCGGTTTGTTTTTGGGAGCATTGATAATTTCGGTCAGTGCCCGCTGCGCCATTTCCGGCCCCAGATAACCGAGATGGTTCTGGATGGGATAGGGCACGTACATATCCTGCTCCGCAAAGTATACCGCCGAACTCCGCCGATACGATTTCACGGGCGTGACGGCATTGATAAAATGGTGCACCGCCGGGTCGCCGCCAAAAATCCAGTGACCGCCGCCAATTTCAAAGTGATAGGCTTCGCCGTCTTTGGGCAGGTTGGGCAGCCGCCCCGCGTTGTTGGGGCGCACATAGTAGGAGGAGCAGATTCCGCCGGGAAGTTCCGCCGCTTCGTATACAGGTAAGCCGGATGATAGTCCGGCAGCAAGACCGGTGATGCCGGCGCCGAGGATAAGGGTTTTCTGCTTCACAAATTCTCCTTTGCCCTAACCCGGCTCCACCAATTGAGTAGACGTCTGTATCCACCATTTCGCTTAAAGCGATGCACCCAGACTATCGAGGAAAAAATGGCCCGCATCCACAAGTTGGAGATAACCAGCGAACCTTCAAACCAGGAAAAACCTTGCGTAAAATCTCTGGGGTCAATCAAACGAAATAGCCGACCTGCATAATAAATTAAGTCTTTTAGAGTTAACTTTCTGGCCAGCCTATGTTGTCGGGCTTCATTTTGATCATCTCCAATTAAGTTCCACCCTATTGACTCTACTTCTTGCTTGTGGGGGTTCGATACAAATTCTGTAGCCACCTCGATGA
>CAYWSS010000327.1:0-6785 GCA_964460505.1 uncultured Caldilineaceae bacterium
TTTGTTTTGACGGGTAGTTAAGCCCCTTGTGGGCATTGTTACAGCAGTAAAAAGGTACAAATTCAGTGAACCCGTCAAAATCGCGCTCGGGCCGGTCTCTTGACCGCGCCCGCTCAGGTGGCTTGGTCGGAGACCGGCCACAGCACCGGGTTTACTGAACCTGTACGTAAAAAGGTCACAAGGCCCAATGCTACACCCGTCAATTAGAACTTGACTTAGAACTTAGTTTCCCGATTGTTCCGGACATGCGCCTGCAACAATTCCGTTAAACCAAAAAAAGCCCTACGCTTAAACATGCGTAGGGCTTTTTTAAAATGAATAAAAAACTTTAATTAAGACGAATAAAAATGTTACTTGTCAGATACTAACTATCCCATCTTAAACAGAGAATTAACACGTTTATAAATATTTTCGTTAAGACAGGTAGTTTCCCATTGCAAATAAAATAAAAAATTCCTTTTTCATATTACCACACACCACCAGCTGCGCGCGGGTTTTGCATAACAAAAGCAATATTACTAAATACGTTACCCACAACCGGGCCTAACAAAAGCAAGATGGCAATAACTACAATTGCCACCAGAACCAGAATCAAAGCGTATTCTACTAACCCCTGGCCCTCTTCTTGTGGTAAAAACAGCACGGTTATTTCACCTCCTCTCTAAATTAGATTTTGATGTATCCTTATAATTCAGGGATAATCCGATAAAGTGATCGAGAATATCTATAGTTTAAATGGCTTTCTATGATAATGTAAACTAAACTTTTTTCCTATTGTAGCATGAAAAATGGGAAATGTCTTTAACATTTTTCAAAAAACCGCCGAAACAGGGAGACAAATTCTTGTAATCGTTCACTCCCCCTACTCCTGACATCGCCTTCAACAAGCTCAGGCTGCGCGTCGTTGCCTGAGCTTGTCGAAGGCAACGGGGGGGTGAACGATTACAAATACCAAATAGGAGTTACGCAGTTGCCAACACAGGTTGGATATTTTGCGCCGAATTACGCGAATGTTTTTATCTTGAATTAATGAAATTTGTGCAATTCGGTGCAAAAGTTTTTCAACTGTGTAACTCCTCGTATAAAAATCTACTCGATTGATTTTATGGTGTCGGCAACAAGCACATTATTGGATCGTAGAAAACCAACAACTTCAACCTTGTCCCCTTCCTGCGGGTTGCCTTCTGTGTAAACATCAGCGGGCAGGAAAATGGTATGTCCTTCAATCACCCACAAATTTTCGCTGCCTGTTTCAATTGTACCCATAAAGTGAACCACTGCCGCTCGTTGCTCATCAACAAGCCGGTCTATTTCTTCCAGACGGCGGGTGTTAAATTCATCTTCCAGTTCCTGTTTGCGAAGTTCATCAAAGGTCAGGAACAGTTGCACATTCTCAGAAATTTGCTTCACGCCGTAGAGAAAATCACCGGGAATGGTATCTTGGGCAACGTAACCTAACACCAAAACTGCCATAGCCAGCGTTAAAATAATGGTGATGGTTACCGTTACCAGATCGTTTAGCACGGTTTTTGGCGTTAACCGTTTTTTTATTACGCGCGATACCGCCCTAACTTTGTCAAAAAAACCGGGTTGAATGGGCGGAAGTTCAGCAGCCTGAGCCATATATTCGGCGTGCAGGGCCGCCTTGCGTTCTTCGGGCACCAGTTCGGGTTTGGGATCGGCCAGCAACATAGCGGCGTAGAGCAGCGGCCGCAGTTCTGTGGCGTATTCCGGCACTTCGACCAGAATTTCGTCGATGGGCACTCCGGCTTGCAGGGCAGAGACGCTTTCATCCAGGATAGCTTCAAATCTATCCGTCATAGTCCACCTCCGCCGGCATAAGTCGGGCCAACGAGGCCAATGCCCGGTGCTGTAACGCTTTAATGGCGCCCACCGATTTGTTCATGATCTCTGCTGTTTCCGCTAAGCTCAATCCTTGTCCAAATCGTAAGGAAATCACATGTTGTTGATCCTCGGTCAGTTGGTGCATGGCTTGTTTCAAGACCGGAGCCAGGTGGGCCAGATGGGCCTGATCCACAAGCGATGGCGTATCTGCAACCAAATCTTCCAGCAGGGGTAAGGTAACCACCCGTTTTTTTAGATGATCTGCCGCCAGGTTTCGAGCCACCGCATACAACCAGCCCGATAACGATGTCTTTGGCGGTTTGCCCCGTTTCAGGGCATTGATCAGGGCTAAAAAGACCTCTCCGGTTAAATCGGCGGCTACGTCAGCATCACCCAGCCGATAGTTAAGATAGTTAAAAAGCTGATCAAAGTACCGTTCGTGTACTTCGGCCAGGGCTTTCTGATCGTGACGTTTTATTCGGTCCAGCAGCGAGGGCGCGCTGTCCACGGGGCGGGTTCTCCTTTCATTCTGCCCCTTATCCTTTAAGTCTCAATTTTGGGTCAAAGGATTCGGGTCAATGAAAAATTTAAGCATAGTCAACCATACCATAACTTGGATGGCCCAACAAGATAGGCGCGGAAATTGTTCCGGGGTATAATTAGCCTGATTGCATAGCGTGGCTATTAAGCCGCAACCAAAAAACCGGACGCGGATTTCGCGGATCGGACGGATAAAACAGAAAAACATTATCCGCTTGATCCGTGCTTAATAATTTGTGCCGCAAGCGCAACGCAAATTTGCGGCACAAACAGTGTAAAGCGAGGCGTGAGTGGGCAAACTTCTTATTGTTGAATCGGCAAAAAAGGCGCGGACCATCAAGGGAATGTTGGGGGCGGGCTATACCGTCAAGGCCACCAGCGGCCATATTCTGGAGATGCCTGCCGATGATATGCACGTCAATTTAACCGATTTTTCACCGACCCTGCACCTGATTCGAGGCAAGGGCAAGAAGGTGGAGGAGTTGAAAAAGGCGGCAGCCTCTGCCGATACGGTCTATCTGGCCACCGATATGGACCGCGAGGGGGAAGCAATTGCCCAACATGTAGCCTGGCGGTTGGGCCGGATGCCCGCCGGGAAAGTGCAGCGCATCACCTTTACCGCCATCACCCAGGCCGATATCCGGGCGGCGCTGGCTTCGGCGCGACAGATTGACCGGCGGCTGGTGGAAGCCCAAACCGCCCGCCGGGTTATCGACCGGCTGGTGGGTTACATGGTCAGCCCGGTGTTGTGGAAGGGGCTGTCGGGCATAAAGCGGCTGTCTGCCGGGCGCGTGCAAACGCCGGCGTTGTGGCTGGTGGTGGAGCGAGAGCGAGCTATTCTGTCCTTTGTGCCGGAAGAGTGGTGGAGCATCGAAGCCGAGCTATCCAAACAGGCAAAGACGCCGGGGATTAAATTCTGGGCAGCGCTCTTTAAAATAAAGGGTAAAAAGCCGGAATTAAAAACACAGGCCGATGCCCAACAGGTGGTGGATGATTTAAAAGGGGCCGCCTGGCGGGTGCAGCGTGTTGAAAAGGGCACGCGAACGCGCAGGCCCTACCCCCCCTTCACCACCGATTCGATGCAGCAAGCAGCCTCCAGCCAGCTTGGGTTCAATCCGCGACTGACAATGAAAGTGGCCCAGGAACTGTACGAAGGCATAAAATTGGGCAAAGGCAAAGCTGTTGGTCTAATTACCTACATTCGTACCGACAGCGTGGCCGTTGCACCGGAAGCGCAAAAAGCAGCCCGGGCGGTCGTGGCTAAATATTTTGGCGAGGTGTATCTGCCCGCGAGCGCGCCCGTTTACCAGACGCGGGACAAATCGGCGCAGGAGGCCCACGAAGCCATTCGCCCGGTTGACCCGTGGAAAACGCCCAAAGGCATCGAAAGTTATTTAACCCCACAGCAGCACAAACTGTACCGGCTCATCTGGCGACGCTTCATCGCCAGCCAGATGAAACCGGCGCGGTACGATACCATTTCCGTTGATGTTGAGACGTTGATTTCAGGCAATCAAACCCGTTATCTGTTTAGAGCCAGAGGCAGTGTCCTGCGGTTTGCCGGATTCTTAAAAGTGTACGGGGTTGATGCCGACGCAGAAGATGCCCGCACTAAAAAACCGAGCGGGCAAAAAAAAGAGGGCAAAGAGGGCAGCATTGAGAATGAAAAAATGCCCAACCTGGTCAAAGGGGATTTGCTCAATTTACACCAACTGCTTTCCAAACAGCACTTTACCCAGCCCCCCAAACGATACTCCGAAGCCCAATTAATTGGCGCTCTAAAAAAGTTGGGGCTGGGTCGACCCAGCACCTACGCTACCATTGTGGAAACATTAAAAGACAGAAAATATGTGGGCCTGGAGAAAAAACGGCTGTACCCCACCCCGCTGGGGTTTCAGGTGTGCGAGCTGCTGGAAAAACACGTGCAAATGGTGGTGGATGTCAGCTTTACCGCCCAAATGGAAGAAGACCTGGACCGCATTGCCCGGGGATCCACTGACCGGCTCACGGTTATGCGGAAGTTTTATCATCCGTTTAAAGTGGTGGTGGATCAGGCCCTGGTTGGCGCAGCGGCCGACCGCAAACCGGCAGCCCGATTGCCCAAAAAGGCAAAGACCACGCAGCGCGGCGGCAAACGAAAATCGAAGGCGCTGCCCACCAAATCGAGCAAAGAAGGTCAACCCTGCCCCCAATGCGGCCAGGGTACGCTGGCCGTAAAAAAAGGTAAGTTTGGCGCATTTTTAGGCTGCTCCCGCTATGCGCAGGGCTGCAACTACACCGAAAATATCGCCAATGGCAAAGGCCGCCGCCGGCGGAAAAAACGCGCATAAAATGAGTGGTATGGGTTTGGCGGGTTATCTTCTCAATTTTTCGGGGGAAATGAGCCAGAGACAGTTTGAGTTTCGCGCTGGAAGCGGGCAGTAAAACTGGGGTCGATATTTCAGTGGGGATGCGGCACCTTGAGGGAAACGGTGCGGTTCAGCACAGGATCGCAGGCTTTGTAAACGGCGGCAAAGCCGCCCCGGCCAATTTCTTCAGAATTTGTGTACTTACCAAGCTCTGTGGGTGGGGTCATCGGCTACCTGACGTTTTGCAACTCAATATTCAACTGACTGATCGATACGCCGGATGTTGGCGATAACAAAAAACGCCGCCCGTTTGACCTGCGGCGCGCTTGGAGTACGATACCATCGTAACCCCGGCTGGGTAATTACCCACTTGGTCCGGGCCGGTCTCCTCGGTTGCATCGAGGAGCTTTTTATTTTATGTTAAGAAGCCTTGTTAAAGTATTATCCTGCAACATTTGCGTTGTCAGCAGAATCATTTGTTAATTATTCACTATTGACAATTCACAATTTCATTCAGGGGTTAAGCAGAATTTGAGCCATTGCTTCCAGGTTACTCTGATTATAAGCTTGATGCGTATGGAGTTAAGTCCCCTCCTCAAGAAGGGGAAGTTAGAGGGGGATGAGTAGTCAATGTCATTAAGTTAGTAGGTAAAGTTGGTTGAGCCTGTCGAAACCAAATCGCCTTCGATAAGTTCAGGCTACATTTTCTTCGGTGTTGCACCTTGAGAACGTACAGGTTCAGTAAACCCGGTGCTGTGGCCGGTCTCCGGCCGAGCCACCTAAGCGGGCGCGGTCAAGAGACCGGCCCGAGCGCGATTTTGACGGGTTCACTGAATTTGTACTTGAGAACTGCTTAACTTAATGACATTGGATGAGTAGTTACAAGATTTATTTCTCTAGCAGCGATGCAATATTAACATGCCTGACCGCGTTAATGGTTCCCTCTGAAATCCGGTTCATTGAAAGACCAACACGCATTCCTCCCCAGTGACGGCCAAAAACAGTGATTGGAACAGATACATCCCACATGACCTCGCCGGTATCCCGCCAGTAGATTTGTTTCAGAATATCCCGCCGGTTTTGCCCTGCCGCTAATCCTACGGCGTCATCAAAGACACGTTTGGTGCGATTGCCGGTCAGGTCTGTTTGGTAATTTCCGGTAAGTGGCTGAGTAAAGCGTGAGTTGTGCGTGGGCAGATAGCCGTTAGTGTCAACGGCTACTGCAAAAACAACATCAGGGTCGGCCAGATGTTTGTCCTCTAAAGCCAGCACGTTAGCATCGGTAAAAGCATCGTAGGCAGTGTGAAATTTTTGCGGGTTTGTGTTTGGAATGGGTTGGTAGTTGGTATCAAACACATCCTCTTCGGTTAGAATACCCTGCTTGATGGCGCGTTCGAAGGCTTTCCCAACGACATTGGCGGTTGTGGTGGCTATATCCGCCCCTTTTTTCAGCAATTGATCTTCTAATTGTTTGTACTGGTGTAACACGGCCCGGTCTGTGCCAACAGATAATTGTTTTGATAATTGCCCCAATCCCTGAGCCATGTTGGCCAACAACTGTACCTGGAGGGCCATTTTGGCAGTGAACTGATTGGCATTTTCCGCGACGCGACTATTTTTACGGCTGCTGCCGGCCACATGTTCAATATCAGCATTAATAGCCGCGCTGTTGGCCGCCATTTCTTCTGTAATGGCGCTGTACTCCTCAACCACGGCAGACACACTCTCTACAGCGCCAATAAGTTCGTTTTCTGACCTGGTCATATTGTCTGCAACTTCTGCAATTTGATAAACATGGGTGGTTACCTGCGCGGCGGCGCCGGTAATGGCTTGCAAGGCGTTACCGGCTTCACCGGCCAGGGGCGAGCCGGGCTCCACTTGCTCCAGGCTGGCCTTCATTGCCCTCCCCGCATCCCGAGGGGCCCGCCAGAAGAGCCCCGCCGACCCCACAGATGCGGGCCTCCCCTCCCGCCTCCCGGCGATCCCCCGCCACACCGGGCATGCGCGCGCTGCGAAAGTGGTCTGCCCGGGTCGCACGCCTGGCCGGGCACC
>CAYWSS010000328.1:0-6785 GCA_964460505.1 uncultured Caldilineaceae bacterium
ATCGGGGGGGAAGTTAAGTCCTCCCCCCTCCTGAGGGGGGAGTTAGAGGGGGGTAGTTACGTTTAGATTATGAGTAGCCCAGGCCATCCATACAGGCTTGACGCATAACGTCCAGCGGGGGCGGCTGGCCGGTCCATCTTTCAAAGGCGTAAGCCCCCTGATGGACTAACATTCCCAAACCATCAACGGCTATGGCCCCGGCTGCCCTGGCCCGAGCTAAAAATGTGGTTTCGAGCGGATTATAAACCAGGTCGTAAAACGTAGCTTTAGAAGGAATAGGGACATCTTCCGGCCAGGGGCACTCGATTGCATTTGGCGACATTCCAACTGAGGTGGTGTTGACTACCAGGTCTACATTGCCATTCAACTCTCGCAACGCTTCGCCGGTAAGCGGGGCAAACTGCAACCGCACCTTGGGGAAAACCTCGGCCAGGTCATCAATCAAAAACGCGGCCCGCTCTGCCGTGCGATTAAATACGGTCACAGCATCAGCCTTGGCTCGACATAAAGCGTAGACCACCGCCCGTGCCGCACCTCCGGCCCCCAGCACAGCTACCCGCCTACCTTCGGGCGTACAACCTGCTTCCAGCAACGAATTGAGAAAGCCGACGGCGTCGGTATTGTAGCCCCTCAATTTGTCGCCGGAAAGATGGATAGTGTTGACCGCCCCGGTAATTTTGGCCGCGTCACTCAACTCATCCAGATAGCGGATGACTGCCTGTTTGTGGGGCACAGTAACGTTGGCCCCCACAAAATTGAGGGCCACTAGCCCTTGAATGGCATGGCGAACCCCACTGGGGCGAACCGGCAGCGGCACATAAACCCAATCCAAACCCAGGTTGGCAAAGGCCGCGTTGTGCATGGGGGGGCTTAGGCTGTGTTCTATCGGCCAGCCGATGACGCCGACCAGACGGGTTTTTCCTGTAATCGAGAGCGATTTTTCCATTGTTTTAGTTGGCCTTGTCGGATATATTTTGGTAAATTAAAGTAACCGGCACTTTTAGGGCCACTGAAAGTTGACCTGTATCTATATTTTAAGTGCCGGTTACTTGTAACCTGCTATTTTTGGCTCCGTGGAATTTTGTGGGTTAGGCGTATTACGTATCTAAAGAGTGTTACGAAATACGTAATACGCAATATTGGTTGTCAACCCTCTAAAGCCCTGAATATCCATCCTCTATCTGTGCGCCCAGCGAGCGAAGCGTGTCCACAAATCCCGGAAAACTTTCGTTCAGTTCTTCCGCGCCTTCAATGATGGTTTCTTCTGTAGCGGTTAAACCGGCTACCGCCAGAGACATCGCCAGACGATGGTCCCGGTGGCTGTAAGCCACACCCCCCGTTAGCGTTTGCGGGCCGTCAATTTCAAATCCATCGGGGTGGGGGCTGATTTTTGCGCCCAGTTTGGTAAATTCCTCGACCACCACGTCAATCCGGTCACTTTCTTTCAAGCGTAATTCGGCGGCATCACGCACCAGGGTTTTGCCTTTGGCCCGCAAGGCAGCCACGGCAAAAATGGGGAACTCATCGATCATGCGCACCACAACCTCGCCGTTTACCTCAACCCCGCGCAATGCAGATGTGGCGATGCGCAAATCCGCCACCGGCTCTCCGGCCTGCTTTCGTTCCGATTGTAATTTAATCCGGCCCCCCATGGCGCGCAGAGTGTCCAGTAAACCGGCCCGGGTGTGGTTGGTATTTACCCCCGCCAGCGTAATTTTACTGCCGGGCGTAACCAGCGCCGCCACCATCAAAAATGCCGCCGATGACATATCGCCGGGTACGGTAAAGTTTAGAGGTGTTGCCCCAAAATTTTCCGGGTGGAAAGTGATAACCCCCTGTATATCTGAAATATCGGCCTCTTGCCCCTGCAACATGCGCAGGGTGTGGTCGCGGGCCGGGCCGGGCTGCCGCAAAATCATCTGTCCCTCCGCTCCCAGCGAGGCCAGAAGCAGGGCAGTCTGCAATTGGGCGCTGGCCACCGGCATCGGGTAATCAATGGAGGCCAGCCGGGCCCCGGTAATCGTGATAGGGGCGTGGCCGTCGGTAGTTTGAATGATAGCGCCCATCTGGCGCAATGGCCCGGCAATGCGCTCCATGGGGCGGCGGCGCAGCCCTTTGTGCCCGTCAATGATCGCAGTGAAGGGTTGGGTGGCCATCAGCCCCATCAACAAGCGCATGGTGGTGGCCGACCCGCCGCAAAAGAGTGGTTCTGCCGGTGCTGTAAATCCGTACAACCCTTGGCCGTGTACGGTTAGCGTGGCCTGGCCGGGGCCGGTGGGATCGACATCCACCTGTATTCCCAGAGCGCGAATGCAATCGACCATGCGGGCGGTCACGCCGGCATCCAGCCAGTTTTGGGCTGTGGAAATTCCATTGGCTATGGCTCCCAGAATCAAAGTGCGATGAGAAATGGACTTATCGCCGGGAAGGGCAGTGTGTCCCTGTAAATTTTGAGAGGGTTGTACTCGTAGTCGCACGGGTAGTGTCCTTTGTATGCGTGTTAATTCTTTGCAATGTTAGAAGCTAAGTGCTAAGTCAACTTTGTTTTGACGGGTAGCCAGACCGTAGCCAAGCCCCTTGTGGGCGTTATTAGCGGTGCAAAACGGGCACGAGGCCCGGTGCTACACCCGTCAATTAGAACTTGACTTAAAAGCTAAGGAATGGTGCGTTAAATAACTTACCCAATTGGGGCCGGCAACATATTACGTATTGCGTAAAGAGCAAAATTATACGCAATACGCAATAGGAGGAAATGGGTAAGTTATTTAATTCTCATTCCTTAATAGCTCGGCTTGATCTCGTTATGGCTTGCCCAAAGCGAGATTAAACAGCACAATCACCTCGGCATTGGGTGAATGATTTTTGAACCTGGCCTGAGTTTTGATGCGTTCATACAACAAGACAGGCATATCTTCACCTCATTTCCACTCGTGGAATTGTACCCGGTGTGGTTGCGCCACGCAACAGGGTGGTTGTTTGATTATCGATACAACTCCCGCCGTTGAGATGCGGCTTGCTCCATGATTTTTCGCAAGGCTGCTTCATCACCGGCGGCAATGACCGCCGCAAATTGATCGAGTTGTTGCCGGGCGATGGCAATCAGGTTGCCCACGGCGGCCTGGTTGGTGAGCAGGATATCCAGCATCATGGTGGTGTCGGTTGCCGCCACGCGGGAGGTGTCTTTAAAGCCGCCGGCGGTCACATCCCACACGGCGGGGTCTCTGTTGGCTACGGTTTGCGCGGCCAGCACCAGCGTGGCAGACAGCGTGTAAGGCAAATGGCTGATGGTCGCCACCAGTTTATCGTGCCGGTTAGCCGCCAGGGTAACTGTTCTGGCGCCAATGGCGGCTGCCATTTGGCGCACAACTTCGGTGGCTTCGGGGGCGGCGCGCTCCAGCGGCGTTATCACCCAGGGGGCACCCTGGTACAAACTTGCCTCGGCCACGGCCATGCCCGCCACCTCTTTACCACACATAGGGTGAGACCCCACCGGCTGAAGCCCCTCCGGCAGGGCGGCCATCGCCCGGGTAATTTCCTGCTTGGTACTGCCCATATCGGTGATGATGGCGTTGGCTTTGTAATGTTGCGCGTATTCGGCCATTTGCCACAGAATTACCCGAATGGGTGTGGAAAAGATGACGATGTCGGCGTTATTTAACGCCTCGGCCGGATCCAGCGTGGCGTAATCCACGATGCCCAACTCTAAAGCCTGGCCCACCGCCTCCGGGCGGCGAACCAGGCCTACCACGTCACGACAAACAGCGTTTTCTTTTAGCGCCAGCCCCAGCGAACCGCCCATCAAGCCCAGGCCCACAATCGCAATTCGGGCATTTTTCAGGCTAAATTCAATGTTGACCATGGTTTCCTCTGATATTCCGGTGGCGCTACACAGTTCTTTCAACAGCCACGGCAACCCGTTTTATCTCAGCCATCAATTCCATAAAACGGCGTGGTTTGAGGGATTGTTCACCATCGCTCACGGCTTCGGCGGGGTTGGGGTGCACTTCGATGATGAGGCCATCGGCGCCGGCGGCTACGGCGGCTTTGCTGGCCGCTTTTACCAGAGTCCATTTACCGGTGGCATGGCTGGGGTCGATGACAACCGGCAGGTGAGTCAATTCTTTTAAGACCGGCACGGCATTAATGTCCAGAGTATTGCGGGTGTATTTTTCAAACGTGCGGATACCACGCTCGCACAAAATCACTTTATGGTTACCATTAGACATAATGTATTCGGCGCTCATCAACAATTCTTCAATCGTACTCATCATCCCCCGTTTGAGCAAAACCGGTTTATTGGTTTTTCCCACGGCATTGAGCAAGGCGTAATTTTGCATATTGCGGGTGCCAATTTGCAGCACGTCGGCGTATTGGCAAATCAAGTCTACTTGATCGGGAGCCATCACTTCGGTGACCACGTACAGGCCGGTTGCTTCCCTGGCCCTGGCCAAAATTTTCAACCCTGGCTCACCCATTCCCTGAAAACTGTAGGGCGACGTGCGGGGTTTAAAAGCGCCTCCGCGCAGCATGTGCGCCCCGGCCTCTTTTACAGCGTGGGCGGTGGTTAACATCTGCTCCTCGCTTTCTACGGAGCAGGGGCCGGCCATTACAATCACTTTGTTGCCGCCAATTTTATGGCCATTAATGGCAATAATCGTGTCTTCCGGGTGAAAATCCCGGCTGGCCAGTTTGAATGGGCGCAGCACCGGCACCACCCGGTCTACGCCGGCCATGCGGGCCACAGCCCCCCCGTCCAGCTTGCGTTCATCGCCAATAACACCAATGATTGTGCGTTCCTCTCCTTGCGAGAGATGGGGCTTTAGCCCCTGGCCGGTTACTCTGGTAACCACCGCTTCAACTTTGGCTTCCGATGCTTTCATTTTCATTATAATAATCATTTCTGCTCCTCACTTTTTAATATTTTTTGGCAAAAAAAAGGGCACAACCGTTAAGGGGTTGCGCCCTGGAATTCCTCAGTAAAACTTACGTCAGCTTCCCGTCAGAACGCTCCCCGTTGCCCCAAAAAAATAGAACCAAAAATAAAAAACGCCCGCAGCAACAGCAGCGAGCGTGGCAAACCAAACAAACCCGGATACATCTTCCTGAGCATGTTGGGCAACTTGTACTTTAGCCTGATTTTCAATGAGATGTCGTAACTGACGAGACATTAAACCTATCCTGTTTAATAATTGGGTGCATCATAACATACAACCGGGGGCATGTCAACCCTCACTTTTGACTTTATGTCAATTGGTTAATTTCTGGTATAATTATAAACATCTAATTCCATTTACGATTTACGATTAGGCCGGCTCAAGCAAAAACCAACCGCAAATCGTAAATCCAAAATGGGTCTCTCTCCAGGTAATTTACAAAACAAGATCGCAACTGTTTTTTTGATGTAAAGACCTAAACCGCTAAAACTCACCTTTTTTCTTACGCAGGCTTACTTGATGAGGGCTAAAAAAATGAACAGAATAAATCAAACGGGGCGAACCAGGCCTTACCCATGGGTTAACACTATTTTTATTGTCGCGCTCAGTTTGTTTTTTGGGGCGATGATTGGCGGGCTGGCCGGCTATGTTATTGCCGCCGGCTTAACGTCTGATGCGCAGCAGCCGGTTGATACTCAGACCGTTGCTGCGCCTGCGGAGGGTGCCCTTTCTCAACTCATAACCCAACCCGTGACTGCACCTCAGGAGCAGTCGGCGGTGGTGAACGCGGTAGAGACAGTGCTACCCGCTGTGGTGACGGTACTCAACCAGAGTCAATTTGGCGAGGGGAGTGGCTCGGGCTTTTTTGTTGATAAAAATGGCTACGTGGTCACTAATTATCACGTGGTGGAAGGCTCCAGAGAGCTTCAGGTTATTTACGCCCAGGGGGGTAAAACGCCGGCCACCCTGGTGGGAACAGCCCCGGAGTTTGACATTGCCGTACTCAAGGTTGATGGCCCCACACCTGATGCTCTGGGCTGGGGAGACTCAAGCACCCTGCCACTGGGCACAGCGGTAATTGCTATTGGATCGGTCATGGGAGAGTACCGCAACACAGTGACCGGCGGCATATTGAGCGGCTTCAATCGCCAGCTTGGCAAGATGGGGGGCCTGTTGCAAACCGATGCCGCTATCAACGAGGGGAACAGCGGCGGCCCGCTCATCGGCCTGGATGGACGGGTGATCGGGATTAATACCCTGGTTGTGCGCGGAGATTTTGCCGATGCAGAAGGATTGGGGTTTGCTATTCCCAGCAATACGGCTCGCTCGGTAGTAAAAAATCTCATTGAAGTTGGCAATGCCCGGCACCCGTTTTTGGGCATTCAGTATCAAGCTTTAAATCCGCAACTGGCCAGCGAGTATGGCCTTTCGATTACCGAGGGCGCCTTACTTGAAATGGTGATGGACGGCACCCCGGCCGCTCAGTCCGGCTTGAGTGCCGGCGATGTTATTGTCGCGCTGGATAGTCGCCCGGTTAATGACCGTAACTCGTTGGTGGGCTTGCTGCTGGAACACGTAGCCGGCGAGACCATCACCGTTGATGTTTTCCGCGATGGAAAAATAATTCAGGCCCGGATAACGCTTGGGGAACGAACCTGATAAAAAAGTTGGGTGAGTTGAATGAGTTGGGCTGGGCAAAAACGCCGCCGGTTAGGAATGGTGCGTAAATAACTTACCCAATTGGAGCCGGCAACATATTAGACATTATACCGATTAGTCTTATGTCACCCAAAAAGAGCAGGACCTACGGCAGAATTAAAGGATTTTTATCCTGTCATTCAGAAAATCCTG
>CAYWSS010000329.1:0-6775 GCA_964460505.1 uncultured Caldilineaceae bacterium
GAATCGGGGGGGAAGTTAAGTCCTCCCCCCTCCTGAGGGGGGAGTTAGAGGGGGGAAAGTAGTTACTGGAAAAATTCTATTGAACCGAAATCCCCAACGCCTTCATCTCTGCAACGGCTTTGTCGCCGTCGTCCGGATTAACGTTGACGGGCCGGGTTCCATCCAGCAAAACCGTCGATTGAAACCCCAGGTTATGGGCATCGACGGCGGTGGATTTTACGCAGTAATCCAGCGCCAGTCCCACCACCGTAACGGCTTCAACGCTCTGCTCTTTTAGATAGGCTTTTAACGATTGGGCGCCGGCATTGGGTTCAACAAATCCGCCAAAGCCGGAATAGCTGTCCACTTCGGCTAAAAATGCTTTGTAAAATATCGGGCCATCAATGGTGAGACCGGGGTGGAATTCCCAGCCTTCGCTGTTTTGTACGCAGTGATTGGGCCAGATGCCGTCGGCGTGGTTGGCCGAAAACGAGTGGTGATCGGCCGGATGGTGATCTTTGGTGTACACCACCAGATCACCATTATTCTGAAATTGCGCTACGAGCGCGTTGATGGGCGCAACCACTTCATCCCCGTGGGGCACGGCCAGCGCTCCGCCGGGACAAAAGTCATTTTGCATATCAACCACAATCAGTGCTTTCTTTGGCATAATTAATCCTCCAACGTTCTAAAAAAACAACTCACTTTACCGGTGTGACAGGCCGGGCCGGCCGCATCTACTGTAATCAGCAGGGTGTCGCCGTCACAGTCGTAATAAATATCGTGTACTTTCTGGGTGTTGCCGCTGGTAGCGCCTTTGTGCCACAGCTCCTGCCGGCTGCGGCTCCAAAACCATGTTTCGCCACTTTGCTGAGTTAGCCGCAGGCTCTCTTCATTCATCCAGGCCATCATCAAGACCTGCTGGCCGGCAGCATCCTGCACAATGGCCGGAATTAGCCCAGCCTCATTAAATTTTAGATTTTCGATGTGTAATTCCACGTTTCTATCCATCACCGCAGCCCATTTTCTCTATCTATCCAAAATTCCTCGTTCCCACGCTCCGGCGTGGGAATGCATAACGTCGCAACTGCCCAGTGGTACAAATTCAGTGAACCCGTCAAAATCGCGCTCGGGCCGGTCTCTTGACCGCGCCCGCTTAGGTGGCTCGGTCGGAGACCGGCCACAGCACCGGGTTTACTGAACCTGTGCGCACAAAGCGCAACGCAAAGCGTGGGAACGAGGATTATCTTTTTACACCTGCCGGCAGTTTTGCCAGAAATTTAATTCCAATTTACTGACAGCTGACTATCTTTCTTCCGCCGCACCACAATTCCCTGGTCAGACAGGTGGTCTTTTACCGCCTTGATGGGAATTTCCTTAAAATGGAAGAGGCCGGCGGCCAGGGCCGCGCTGGCCTTGGCCTTGAGAATTACCTCCGAGAAGTGATCGAGCGCGCCGGCTCCCCCGGAGGCGATAACCGGGATGTTGACCACATCGGTGATGGCTTTGGTCAGCTTGATGTCGAAGCCGGCTTTGGTGCCGTCGGCGTCCATGCTGGTCAGCAGAATTTCGCCGGCGCCCCGTTCCTGGCACTCTTTGGCCCAGTTAACCGCGTCCAGCCCGGTGCGCTGCCGCCCGCCATGGGTGGTAATCTCCCAGCCATCGTCGTCCAGCCGTTTGCGGGCATCAATGGCCACCACAATGGCCTGGCTGCCAAAGGCTTTGGCCCCCCCGGTGATGACCGGCGGATTACGCACCGCCGCCGTGTTGATGCTCACCTTGTCCGCGCCGGTAGAGATGATGGCGTGGATATCTTCCAGACTGCCAATGCCGCCCCCCACGGTGAAAGGGATAAACACGTTCTCGGCCACGCGGCGGGCGATGTTCAGCATCAGTCCCCGCCCTTCGTGCGAGGCGGTGATGTCCAGAAAGACCAACTCGTCGGCCCCTTCCTGATTATAAACCAGCGCCTGTTCCACCGGGTCGCCGGCATCACGCAGATTTACAAAGTTAATCCCTTTGACCACCCTGCCGTCTTTTACATCCAGGCAGGGAATTATGCGTTTGGCTAGCATAGTCACTCCGTTATCGAATGAGAATACTGCGTATTGCGTATTGCGTAATCTCAATGTACGACATAATACGCAGTACGCAATACTTGCGTAAATTAATCCACGATTCTTGGCATAAGGCTTATTCGCTTTGCTTGTTGAACAAACTCTCTGACCCGCTGCATATCTTTGACCACCGGGTTGCCGGGAATATTGGTGCGGGTGTTGCTGTCCACGCCCCAGGGGGCAACCGCTTTAATGGCCTCTGCCACGTTATCCGCAGCCAGCCCGCCGGCCAGAATCACTTTGGCCTGGTTCCCCACCTGCTCCACAATCCGGCGGCTGATTGACCAGTCGTGCGTTTTTCCGGTCGCGCCCACGCCGGGCATCCCCGTTATTTTGGTGTCGAGCAGCAGAAAATCTGATACCGGGGCATATTTGAGCGCAAGGTCAACACATTTTGCGCCGGCAACGTGAATGGCTTTCATCAGTAAAATGTGGGCGGGAAGTTGCGTTCTGAGCTGCTGCATAGCAGCCACGTCAACGGCATCGGTGTCGCTGGAGATGTGGATAATATCCGGCTGCACGGCCTGAGCCATGCGTAAAATCTGGGCATTGTCGGCGCTCATGGTCAGGGCCGATGAAACGGCTTTGCCCCGCAGCGCCCCGACGATGGCCCTTGCCTGCTCAAAAGTCAGTTCGGCGTGAACCTCGCCGTAAGCACCGGCAATAAAGCCAACCTGGTCAACGCCCAGCTCAGCCATCGCCAGGGCATCAGCAACCGAAGTGGCGGCGTAAATTTGAACAATCATTCGCCGGCAACTCGCAGGGCTTCGGCCAGGTCGATTTTGTGGGCATACAGCGCTTTGCCGATAATCAAACCGGCCAGCCCCTTGTCTTCGTTGGCCTTAACCGCTTTAACATCTTCGATACCGGCCACGCCACCGGAGACAATCACCTTAAATCGCTGGCCGGGAGTTTCGGCGGCGCTGCCTGCCTGAGCCAGCGCAATCGAGGCTTCCAGATTGACCCCCCGGAGCATGCCGTCCCGGGCAATGTCGGTATAAATGACGTGTTTCAGGCCGGCGGTCTGGATGACCTTCACCAAATCGAGGGCGTTGGTGCCGGCCAGCTTGCGCCAGCCGTGGGTGGCTACCTGCCCGTTTTTTACATCCAGGCCCAGTACAATATGCTCAGCCCCAAACCGGCCCAGAATATCGAGCATCTGCCGGGGGCGGTCGGCGGCCATTGAGCCAATGATGACCCGGTTGACGCCCATATCCAACGCCCGTTTGATATCTTCCGGGCTGCGCAGGCCGCCGCCAAATTGCACCGGTACATTCACCCGGTCCAGAATCGATTGCAGGGCATCGATATTTTTGGCCGCTTTGGCGGGCTTGCCAAACGCGCCGTCCAGATTAACCACGTGCAGCCACCCGGCCCCCATGGTTTCCCAGGTTTCGGCCATAGCCGCCGGGTCTTCGCCGTAAATTGTTTCGGCGTTCGGGTCGCCTTGTTGCAGCCGGACGCAATTTCCGTTTCTCAAGTCGATGGCGGGAAAAATTTGCATAGTCACTCCCTTAAAAGCAGGATTCAGGGGTTGGGATTCAGGAGTTAGGGAAATACAAACTCATTCCCGTAACACCTCATTCCAAATCCCTGTTTTTTATTGGTAATTTTCCGATTGGGACATCACAACTTCTCTATAAATGAGCAAGTCAGCGAACTGCTTGCCCCCGCGTTCCCAATCTCCAGATTGGGAACGCACTTGCGAGAGAAACTCTGTTTCGGGCGCAGTGGAAACGGAGTTTCCGGGGCAATTGCGTCTCCAAACAGAGTTTGGAAACGAGGAGGCTGAATTCGTCTATTCGCTGACTCGCTCCGCGAAGTCAACAAAATTATTCAGAATTTGCAGGCCAACGTGCTGGCTTTTTTCCGGGTGAAACTGGATGGCGCACACGTTGTCGCGGCCCACAATCGAGGCGTAATCCAGCCCGTAATCGGTGTTGGCCACAAGGTCTGCCGGGTTGTCCGGTCTGGCGTAGTAGGAGTGGGCAAAGTAGGCAAAATCCCCGGCATCAATATCTTTCAGCAGCGGATGGTCACGTACCGGATTAATCTGGTTCCAGCCCATGTGCGGCACCGGCAGGTCGCTTTCGGGGAAGCGAATAATTTTACCCGGCAAAATGCCCAACCCCCGGTGGTGACCCATCTCTTCACTTTCGTCGAACAGCAGTTGCAGCCCCACACAAATGCCGATGAGCGGTTTGCCCGCTTTCACCGCGTCAAGCACCGGGCGGTCCAGTCCCCGCTGCCGCAGGTTGCCGATGGCGTCGCCAAAGGCCCCCACGCCGGGCAGCACCACCGCCTCGGCCCGGGCCACGACCTCCACCGATTCGGTGATTTCTGCGTTGGCCCCAATCGATTCAAAGGCTTTTTGCACGTTTCTGAAATTCCCTACGCCGTAATCGATAATTACGAGTTTTTTCAAATTAGTTTCCTTAATTATTCTCGCTAACAATGTCCCAATTCGAGATGTTTGAGCGGCTGACGGCAATCATTATCGACATAAAAATCAGGAAGATCAAACTCACAAATAATAATCCGCGGAAGATGGGCATCAAGAATATGAGCGAGAAAACTACTGTCAACAGAAATAAATAAACGCCGGCAATTCGGGTGGCAAAATGCCATCCAAAAACGTTGGGGCTGTAGACCAGGAACATCACTGTTGTGAGGGCAATAGAAATACCGAACGTTACCCACACGCCAAAAAAGCGAATTAAGTAGGCTACAAACAGAAAATAGAAAACGTTGATAATGCCGATGAACAGGTAATGAAGCGGATTGAATTTTACGGCATGAATTTGGGAAAACACAAAAATCACCAACAGAAAAAGTACCAATGAAATGGGCGAATAGGTTATCAGGTTTTGTACCTGATCCAGATACATCTGTTTTGAGGTAAACGTAACGCCTAAATCCTGTGTTGTTGAAAAATCGTTTACTTTAAATTGGATAGTTGCCCCTGATGGCGTCATCTCGATTTGATGTGGCAGCCCAAAACGATAAATTTTAAAATCGTGCGTATTAAGCTTGATTTCGGCTTGAAGATTTTCGATGACGTTGTCTTGATAGTCTGAGAGATTATATTTAAAAATATCCATGCCCTTGGTGGCGTAGGTGATGATAATCTCTATCTCCTCACCTGCTTTCAATGTGGGCGCCAGAACAAAAGATTTTCCCATCAGAGGACGAAATACCGTGTTTCCCCTTGCCGGAACGATGGCCTTGTAGTCGTACATCAGGTTTGCGTTATCGGGCTTGGTCAAATTAATCAATAATTCTCCTGAATGGCCGGTTTGGTTGGGTATTATGTAAGTTTCCGTATTTTTTACCTCGAACGCATTAAACGTGAGTAAGCCTATATCCTGTTCGCCGTATTCCACCGTAGATTCGATTTTTATCGCCTTTGGAACGAGGGGAATTTTCTCTGTCTTCGTAACGATTTCATCCCGTTCGGCATCGCTGTTGTACTCGGTTACGGTATAGGTGCGTTTGAGTTTGAATTCCGGCGGAACAATGCCAATTTCGCCTCCCCATGAATTTTGAAACCGGAAGTAGGCGTTGCCGTATGTGCTGGATTTGTGTTCGCCCACACGGGAAGCAGCAAGTATCAAGACGGCTGACCCGACCAGAGCCAATGCTCCCAGCCAGACCAGCATCCCGCCAATTCGAGCGGCTGTTTTCATAGTGCATATCTCCTATCCCCGCGTTCCCACGCTCCGGCGTGGGAACGCATAACGCTGCAACCACCCGGTATGCGCGCAAAGCGCAACGCAGAGCATTGGAACGAGGAGGTGAAGTTGGGTTCCTTAATTATTGAACTTTACTCTGTCAGCGTCCCCTTTGTGCTGGGAACCTGACCGGCCAGGCGCTCGTCCCGTTGAACGGCCATGTCCAGAGCGCGGGCCAGGGCTTTGAACAGCGCCTCGGCGCGATGATGGTCGTCGACGCCGGCCAGCAGGCGGGCGTGCAGGTTGAGCCGTCCCTCGTGGGCCAGGCTTTCGAAAAAGTGGGGGATGAGGGTGGTGCCCACCTGTCCAATCCGGGCGGTGCTGAACTCGCCATCGAAGACAAAATAGCCGCGCCCGCCAAAATCTACGGCAACCAGGGCCAGGCTCTCGTCCATCGGCACAATGGCGTGGCCCATGCGGGTAATGCCCTTGCGGTCGCCCAGCGCCTCGGCCAGGGCGCGACCGAGCACAATGCCCACATCTTCAACGGTGTGGTGCTCGTCAATGTGCAGGTCGCCCTGGGCGCGTACGGTCAAATCAAAGCGGGCGTGGCGGGCCAGGGCGTGCAGCATGTGATCCAGAAAACCGATGCCGGTGTCCACATCGGCCTGGCCGGTGCCATCCAGGTTGAGGGTGATTGAAATATCGGTTTCGCCCGTTTTGCGGGCCACGGTTGCCTGTCGCGTGGCGGAATCAGCCAAGAATCAACTCCTTGAGGTGGTTGGGGTGTCCCAGAATCATATTTGCTTTGTGCTCTTCAAAAATGGTACGCATCTTTGCTTTGTCCGGCGCGCCGGCTAAACTGCCAATGGCCGTAAAGGGCACCGTTTGGTTGGCGGCTCTGGCGGCCTGAACATCGCCGCCCACCGCGGCAACGTAGCCGGTGTGGGTTGGCGTCGGCTGCAGCAGCCGGGGCGGTTCTCTCAACGACCAGCGCGCAGCCGGCAA
>CAYWSS010000330.1:0-6772 GCA_964460505.1 uncultured Caldilineaceae bacterium
GAGCGTTTTGGAAAGATCAGTCGTAAAACCTCTGCGGTCTGGCGCAATATTAGACGACTTATGGGTAATCACCAGTTAAATTCGGTTGACATCGTGCGAGTGGCTTTCCCGCATGCCGGCCGGGGTAATTTCGATGAATTCGGCGTTGGCATGTAACTCTGGAATGGTGAACGCGCCGCCGTAACTTAACCCGGAGCGCAAGCCACCCACCAACTGGTAGAGCAACTCACTCACGTTTCCCCGATACGGAACCACGGCTTCAACCCCTTCCGGCACGACCTTGTCCCAATCCTCGGGGCTTTCGGCGCTTTCATCCTCGCCGCGTTCCACGGACTTGCGCCCCATGGCCGCCCCCAGCGAAGCCATGCCACGTACCACCTTAAATTTTTGCCCATTGCGAATAACGGTCGAGCCTGGCGCTTCCTCACATCCGGCAAACAGGCTGCCAACCATCACGCTGGAGGCGCCGGCGGCCAACGCCTTCACCAAATCGCCGGACACTTTTATGCCGCCATCGGCAATAATGGGGATGTCGCGTCCCGATTCGGCGACGCCGGCGACGCTATCCATAATGGCCGTTAGCTGCGGCACCCCAAAGCCGGTGACAATGCGGGTGGTACAAATTGAACCCGGCCCCACGCCCACTTTGATAGCATCGGCTCCGGCTTCGGACAGCTCCCGCGCCCCCTCTTTTGAGGCCACGTTTCCGGCCACAATCTGAGCGTCGGGAAAACCGGTTCGCAGAGTTTTGACCATGTTGATACAATTTTCGGCGTGACCGTGCGCAATATCCAGCACCAGTAAATCGGCGCCGGCCGCCAGCACCGCCTCTGCCCGCGTCACATCATCGGATTTTACGCCGATGGCAGCCCCCACGCGCAATCGCCCTTTGCTGTCTTTGGTAGCATTTGGATTTTGGTTAAATTTTACAATGTCCTGGGCTGTAATCAAACCGACCAGGTGGCCGTCGTTATCCAGTACCGGCAGCTTTTCCAGGCGATGTTGGTGCAGCAGGGTCCGGGCTTCCTCCGGCGTAACGGCGGTGCCAACACTGATAATCTGGTCGGGGGGAGTCATCACCGTACCGATCTGCGCTTCACTCTCAGGTGCCAGCACAATATCCCGCTGTGTAATCAACCCAACCATCTCCAATTCTCCATTTGTCACCACCAGCCCGCCTACTTCGTGGCGGGTCATCATCTGCCGCGCCCTGGCTACGGTAGCGTCTGCCGAAATCGAGTAGGGTTGTTCCACCATAAATCCTTCGGCCCGTTTAACCCGCTGTACCTGGTGAACCTGCTGCTCAACGCTCATAAAACGATGGATAACCCCCATTCCCCCGGTTCGGGCCATGGCAATAGCCATTGAATATTCTGTGACCGTATCCATATTGGCGCTAACAACAGGCAAGCGCAATCGAATAGTTGGGGTGAGAACCGTAGACGTATCCACATCCTGCCGCGATGCAATGGGAGACCGTTTGGGCACTAATAACACATCATCAAATGTCAAACCTTTGGTTGTACGTATTTTCATTGTTTCACCCGTTTCCCGATTAAAATTGAACCAAAAACCGCCGCTATTTTACCTTACCTGCCGGCATACGGCAATCAAACAACAAATCCAACCTCTATTGCTCTAAATTATTTCTTGAGTATAATTGCACAAAGATTAACTTCTCAATAAAAGTTGTTTTTTTCCACCGGGCCTCTCCGCGCACAAGCACCAACCGGTTCGCATTTCCGCAGGCTGTATACCCTGTCAAATGATAAGAGTAAAGGCTCCATGATGGACACAAGTCAGGCAGTAGACAACCCTGCCCCGTTAGATAACGACACTCAACAACAACTGACGCCGGAAAAGGCCAGTCGCCGGGCCATATTGCTGAATGCCGCAACTCAGGTCAGCAGGAATATTTCATCGATTCTGGATCCTGATGAACTGTTATCGCGCACGGTAGATATCATTTGCGATGAATACGAGTTTTATTATTCCGGCATCTTCCTGATAGAAACGCTGGAAGACGGCAAACGATGGGCCGTTCTTAAAGCCGGCCGGGGCAAAGCCGGCCGGTTGATGATTAAACACAACCACAAACTGGAAGTGGGTGGTCGCTCAATGGTTGGGGCCTGTACCCAACTGAACGAAGCCCGCATTGCATTTGATGTCGGCCAAGAAGCGGTCTGGTTCAACAATCCTTTTCTGCCCGACACCCGCTCTGAAATGGCCCTGCCGCTATCACTGGGCAGAGAGGTTATCGGCGCGCTGACGGTGCAAAGTGTGGAAGAAGCGGCCTTTTCAGATGAAGATGTGTCATCGCTGCAAATGATGGCCGACCAGCTGGCAGTAGCTATTAATAACGCCCGATTACACCGGCAAAACAGCCAGTTGCTCAAGCAGGCGGCTCGCAGGGCCACGTTGCTGCAAGCCGGGGCAGAGGTTAGCCGGAACATCACCTCCATTTTAGATATGGATGTGCTGCTGTCCAGCACGGTCCACATAATTTGTGAGGAGTACGGCTTCTATTATTCCGGCATCTTCCTGATAGAAACGGTGGATGACGGCAGTCAGTGGGCCGTTCTCAAAGCCGGCAGAGGCGAGGCCGGGCGCACTATGGTGAAGAACGGTCACAGACTGATTGTGGGCGGTAATTCCATGATTGGAGCGGCCACAAGTATGCAGGAAGCCCGCATTGCGCTGGATGTTGGCAAAGAGGCGGTCTGGTTCAACAACCCGTTTTTGCCCGATACCCGCTCTGAAATGGCCCTGCCGCTGGTAGCCACCGACCGCTGTATTGGGGCATTGACGGTACAAAGCGTGGAGGAAGCCGCCTTTTCAGAAGTGGATATTTCATCGCTGCAAATGATGGCCGACCAACTGGCGGTGGCCATAAATAACGCCCAGTTGCTGCTAAATCTGGAAGAAGCAAATCGGGAGTTGGTCCGCACCAAAACCTTTGAAACTATCGCGACCGCCACCGGTGAAACCATTCACTGGGTGGGCAACAAAGCCGCCCCTATTCCCGCCTGCATCGACCGTACCCGGGAAGATTTTAATCGATTTATGGTCATTGCCGGCCAGCTCCTCTGGCGCAATGAAGACGCACTGACCGACGACCCACTGGCCCAACTTATTATGGAAAGCAGCCGGGAGCTGCAGCAAAAATATCCCGATCTGGACGCGCAGGTGTCACGCCTAAAAAAGAAACCCCTCAAAAAAATCAAACGGATGCTCAGTGTAGATTCGGTGCTTGAGGATTTGGATATTGTTGAAAACAGCGCCAGGACCATTCTGCAAATCAAAGAAGATTTGATTGGCCCGGCCCGCAGGCAGAAAAAGCAGAAAGACGATTTGGTTGAAATTGTTCAGGGTAGTATTAAAGGATTGGCGCTGCCACAAGACACAATTTCTTACAGCATTGATGGCGTCATTCCGCCGGTTTATGTTGACCCGATGCAAATGAGCCGGGTCATCCTCAATTTGGTGAAAAATGCCATGGAAGCGATGGACGACCAGCCGTTTCCCCACATTTTTGTAGCCGTTCGTCAGGAAGACCACAGTTTTGTCACTGTAGATATTGCAGATAACGGTTGCGGCATCCCGGAAGAAGATCTCACTAAAATCTGGCTCACCTTTCACACCAGCAAAGCAAAAAAGGGTGGCACCGGATTGGGGCTGCCGGCCTGCCTGCAAACCATGGAACGCATGGGCGGCAGGATTGATCTGGTCAGCGAGGTTGGGTTGGGGTCAACATTTACCCTGCACGTGCCTAGATACCGCCCCTAAAAACAGACACGTTTGGGGTTTAGGGGGTTGACAACATATTGCGCACTGCGTATTACGTAATATAGTACGCAACACGAAATACGCAATATCGGGTTTATAGCTTGCAAACCCCAAAAGAACCAAATTTTCCAAATCATTCAGCTTGTACTACCATGTTGTGAAGTTAATTTTAGGCAGAGAGAAATGGACAAATCCCAATTAGAAGACAAAATAACGCTTGAAAAAGCAGTGCGTCGCGCCGGCCTGCTGGCTGCTGCCGCAGAAGTCAGCCAACACATTACGCAAATCATTGATATTGATAACCTGCTGCCCAGAACCGTGGATATTATCTGCAATTCTTACGACTTTTATTACGCCGGTGTTTTTCTTGTTAACGAAGCCGGCGATTTTGCCGTTTTGCGCGCCGGGCGCGGCGAACCGGGCCGGATTATGATAGAAAACAACCACAAACTGGCCGTAGGCGGAAACTCAATGATTGGGGCCTGTACCGCCCTGAACGAAGCCCGCATCTCACTGGATGTTGATACCGAAAAAGTGTGGTACCCCAACCCTGTGCTGCCGGAAACCCGTTCTGAAATGGCCCTGCCCCTGGCCATTGGCAACAAAGTAGTTGGCGCTGTCACGGTGCAAAGCGTTGAGGCCGCTGCCTTTTCAGAAGAGGATATCTCTTCGCTGCAAGCCATGGCTAATCAACTGGCTATTGCTCTGGATAACGCCCGCCAACGTAAAGCGCTGGACGAAGCCCATGAAGAATTACTACGCGCAAAAACATACGAAGCCATTGCCACCGCCACCGGCGATGCCATTCACTGGATTGGCAACAAAGCGGAACCGATTGGTGGTTCTATTGACCGGGTTCGCCACGACGTAAAATTGTTCTTTATCGCAATAGCCAACATACTCAACCAGCCCGAAATAATGGAAAAGGTTGAGGAACAATCGATTGTGCAGCTTATCCTGAAAGAAGGGGCTGCCCTGCAACAGAACGACCCCGGCATGAGTGCCGCTGTAGAAAAATTAAACAACTTCCCGCTGGGCAAGCTGGAAAAACGACTCAGCATTCATTCCACGCTGGATGACCTGGAAATTGTGGAAGATTCGGCCCGCCTGATTATGAAGGTGAAAGAAGACCTCATTGGCCCGGCCCGCGAACACGCTCCCCGCCCCACCATGCTTGACGACGTGGCAAAAGATGCGGTCAGCAGCGTGGATATTCCGCCGGGAATTGTGACCGTGAGCGTTGCGGATGATTTGCCGCTGGTTTTGGCCGACCCGGTGCAATTAAATCGGGTATTTGTTAATTTGCTCAACAACGGCTTTGAAGCCATGGAAGGTCAGGCGCACCCTCAAATTGGCCTGTCGCTTCAGTCGGGCGACAATGACGAATTTGTTACCGCCACCGTTACCGACAACGGCAGCGGTATTTCAGAAATTGATATGGACAAAATCTGGATTACCTTCCACACAACCAAAGGCATTAAAGGCCACTCCGGCTTGGGTCTGCCGGCCTGCCGCTTGATTTTGAAGCAATTGGGCGGCAATATTTCTGCCGGCAGCGAAGTTAATCACGGCACAACCTTCACCATAAATATTCCGGTTTATCCGGGCAAAGAGCAGGACAGTGGCAGCGAAATAAAGGGCGCCGGCTCGGTTTTATTAATTGACGATGACGATAGCTGGCAGGAGCTGGCTTCCATTGCGCTGACAAACGCCGGTTTTGATGTTACCGTTTGTGATAAAGATTACAGCTTTGCGCCCCCCGTTCAATACGACCTGATTCTCATTGACGACATCTTATCCAACAAAGACTCGCTGGATATTTTGACGGCACTCAAGGCAGACAGCGTTATTAAAAAAGTGCTGGTGATGTCTTCAAATCCACGGGTAGATCGCACCAAACAGTTGATGTTATTAGGTATCCAGGATTTGTTACCCAAACCCTACACGCAAGCCGCCTTGTTGGAAGAGATTGCCAACGCCGTAAGCTAACCTGCCTAAAAATGTTCAAACGGAGCCACGCATACAATGGACTCAGAACCTAAAATCCTGTTAGTGGATGACGAAGAGAATATCCTGCGCAGCGTTGAGAAAACACTGTTTAGAGAAGGCTTTGATGTTGAAACAGCCGCCGGCAATATTGATGCCTTTGAACTGTATCAGGCAGCCATCATTAATGGCGAACCCTTCGACCTGATTATCATCGACCTGAACATGCCTGATTTTGACGGAAAAGAATCAAGATACGCCGGTCTGGAACTGCTGGAACGAATCAAGGCAGAAACGCCGGGTACGCCCGTCATTGCCAACTCCGCCTGGGACGAAGTAGAAACCGCCAAAAAATGCATTGACCGGGGCGCCGCCGATTATTTTGTGAAGGGTCGCAACGAGGAGATGCTCAAAAAAATCCGCGTTGTGCTGGGCATCAAGGAGTAGAAAATGCTGTGCAAAAAATAGCGACAGCACGCTATTCCCCGGCCAAGTCAAACTCCGCCGCCGTGATAAACTCGCCCCGGCTAATCTCCCGGCCCAGCAGTTGGCGATTGCTGTCAAAATGCAGGGTAACCTCAACCCGCTCGAAGCACAGTTGATTGCCCACCAGCGTCTTGTTAACCACATAGCCCCCGCCGTCCATCTGGCTCAGATTGTTCCGCAAATCAATGCGGGTTTTGATGACCTCCCCACAGCGGCGGCAGCGCACATACACCCAGTACTCATCCGAGACACTCTCGGCGGCAAAAAACGATTTCATCGAATCAAGAAAACCCATTGTCAACGCTCCACTTTCCGGTATCGGCAAGAAAAAAGTTCTGTGCCGATTATTTTAGCCATTTGCCCCAATCTGTCCAACAACTCTTGTTTATCCCCAAAGGTGTGATAAACTACCCGGGGCTACGGACAGTGCAGGTATTTCGTAAAACATTCCTTACGCAACACGTTGTTTGCGCCAAAATTTGTGTAAAACTGTAATGGTCAAGAGCATGTCTAA
>CAYWSS010000331.1:0-6762 GCA_964460505.1 uncultured Caldilineaceae bacterium
AATTGGGGCGGCAGTTCGCGTGTCCACGTTGACGTGCTCCTTTGTTGGCTGCGCGAGCACACCGTTCCCACCGAAGTGATTGCCAAAGTCAACTGGAACAAAGCCGCTGCGGCCATAAAACCGGCTTCCACAGAGAGTCGTCGGTCGGCGCGCCCCACGCCGCGCCGGACTATCCCGGCCGGCCAACGCCGGAAGTCTTCAAAGGGCCGCTGGATTGTGCCGGTGGTTCTGTTTATTTTGCTGGCCTGCGCCGGGCTGGTTTCAGGGGGGGTAATGGCGGCCCGCAGTATGGGCGTGTCAATTGCCTATCTTTCTCCGCCAACAGCCACGCCCGCACCAACCGTAACGCAAAACAGCAAGGCCTCTTCCTCCGGCTCCAAATCCGAACCTGGCGTTGAAGCCACCCCTACCCCCGAACCTGCCGCTCCGCCATCGCCCACGCCGGCGCTGGTGGTGGCCCGCACCTTGCCTTCAATTACCTACATGGGGCGCGATGTTGATCAAAACTGGCGAATTTACGTGATGGATGCCGACGGCGCTAATTCTCTGGCCCTTACCCCGGCCGGCGAGTCGGACGATGCCAGCCCGGTCTGGTCAACGGACGGGCAGAAGGTGGCCTTTGTTTCGCGCCGGGATGGAAACCGCGAGATTTATGTGATGGATTCTGATGGGCAAAACGTGGTCAACGTTACCCGCCACCCCGCCGATGATTGGACCCCGGCCTGGTCGCCGGACGGGTTGCAACTGGCTTTTTCGTCCTTCAGGGAGGGAAGCTGGGAAATTTTTGTAATGAATACCGCTTGTCTGCCGGAGCCGGCAACCTGCCCCGACAATTTGACCCGGATTACCGGTGACGGCAACGGAAATCTCTCGCCCACCTGGTCGCCGGACGGCACTCGCTTTGCCTATAACAGCAAGGCCAACGGAAACTGGGATATTTACACCATGGCCACTGATGGAACCGATATTCGACAAGTCACCACCGCGCCGGAAAACGACCTGGCTCCCATTTGGTCGCCGGACGGCACGCAGCTTGCCTTTGAGAGTAATCGCGAAGGCAATGTTGAAGTTTTTGTAATCAATGCCGCCGGCGGGGGAGCCAGGAACGTTTCCACCATGTCGCAAGCAGATGATCACGGCCCCACCTGGTCGCCGGATGGGCAGCAGCTTGTGTTTTACTCCAACCGGGAGGGCAACTGGGATATCTTTGCTGTGGCTATTGACGGCAGCGTCACTACCAACCTGACCAACAGCCCCTCTCGCGATGAACAAACCCCGGCCTGGCGTCCGTAATTAATAAAGTTGAGGGAGTTTTGTGAGTTGAATGAGTTTGGTAAGTTTGGTGGGTTAAGGGAGTTAAATAGCTCACTCACCGTAATCATTCACTCTCTACCCCCCTCCAACCTTCCTTCGGCTGCCCTCACGAGGGGGGAGAGCTTTAAACCTGGGGGGATTGAGGGGGGTGAACGATTACCACTCACCCCACCAACCCCACCCCCTTCAACTCACAAAACCCACTCACCCCATCTCCGGCAATTAAAATACAATCTGTTGATTGCAGCCATCCTTTTGCTTGCATTTACCCTGCGCATTGCCGCCATCGAACAAGTACCTGCCGGCCTCTCGCACGATGAGGCCTACAATGGCATTGCCGCCATGCAGGTGCTAAACGGCTATCGCCCTATCTTTTTTGAAATAAACAAGGGCATTGAACCCCTCATTATCTACCTGGAAGCGCTGGCCTTTTATTTCTTTGGAATCGGGCCGGTCCAATTACGGCTGGTGAACATTTTTGCCGGGGTGCTCACGGTGGCGTTAATCTATCCGCTCACGGTTCGCCTGTTCAACCGGCGGATTGCGCTGCTGGCCATGGCCGGGGTGGCGGTCTCCTTTTGGCCCATTTTTGTGAGCCGCCTCACCCTGAGAGCCGTGCTGCTCCCGCCGCTGCTCATGCCGGCGCTTTATCTTTTCTGGCGGGCATTAATTCCGAATTCAGAACAGAGGCAGTCCAAACCGGGGCAACCGGTCACACTTGCTTTCTTTGCGCTCAGCGGCCTCGTGACCGGGATCGCCATGTATACCTACCTTTCCAGCCGTTTTGTCCCGTTTATTATGGTCACTCTGTTTGCGTACCGGCTGATCTGCGGCCAAATCCGCAAAATCCACTGGCTGGGATTGCTGCTGTTTTTTGTAATTTGGGCGGCTGTCTTTTTTCCGCTGGCCAGTTTCTATGGGGACAACGCCGAAAGTTTTACCCGCCGCTCCAACCAGGTCACCACCATTCCCCACGCGCTGAACGGCGATTTTGAGCCAATGCTGCGCAACACCCTGCGCACGCTGGGCATGTTCACCTTTTGGGGAGATACCACCGACCGCTACAATCTGGACGCCCGCCCGCTGTTCGACTGGATTAACGGCCTGTTTTTTTACGTTGGGGTGGGATTGCTCGGCTGGCGTTTACTGCAATCTCCGCAAAATGCTGCGCCCTCGGTACTGCTGCTCACGACCGCCTTTTTTATGCTGGTTCCCGATTTTATCACCGATGACAGCCCCCACTTTTTGCGCACCATCGGCGCAATGCCCGTGGTTTATATGCTGTGGGCCGTGGGGGCAGAGGCGGTGATTTGGGGAATGGTTCAACGCAGGGGCGCGGGGGAGCAGGGGCGCGGGGGCGTACACAATACGCATCACGCATCACGAAATACGAAATACGCTCCCCGCATCACGCTCCCCGCAATTCTGGCTACACTCCTTGTTGTGCTCATCACCTTGCACACGGCCTACGACTACTTTATCCGCTGGAACAGTTCTGCCGATGCCCGGCACATTTACGGGGCGGATATTGCCGAGGTGGCCCGCTACCTGAAAACTGCCGGCAGCCAGGATTTACCCGTGATTTCGGCGGAGTATTACCGGGACCTGGATCGGTTTAGAATGGATTTGCATTTTGGCGGCGAGTCACCATTTGCCATCTGGTTTGATGGCCGGCAGAGTTTAGCCTTTCCACCGCCGGAGAGCGGGTTGTCGCCTCGCTACATCTTTCCAAATTCTGCCAAAGCGCCGGAACTCTGGACATCACTGCTGCAACCCTCTCCCGATGAGTCCGGATACGAGTACACCCTCTACCACCTTTCCGCTGCCGCTGAATTGGCCCGGTTGCAGGCAGATGCCATTCCGGTGAAGGTAAACGTAAATGATGATTTGCGCCTGACAGGTTACCTGCCCCTGAACGAAATGGTGACCGGCAAAACATTCAAAATGGTGCTAATCTGGCAGGCGCTTCGATCCCTGCCCCCCGGCACCGATTACACATTTTTGGTGCAACTACAGGATAACCGGGGGCATGTGTGGGTTCAAACCGATGGCAACGGCTATGATCCCGCCGACTGGCAGCCCGGCATTGTGGGGCTGCAACTGCTCACGTTTCGGTTGCCGGGCAATTTGCCCCCGCTCAAATATCATCTTTTGGTGCGGGTAGTCAACCGGCAAACCGGCCGGCCATTACCGGCCTCAAATGGCGATACCACGGTTTCGCTGGGGGCAATTGTGGCCCGCCTGGCGGACACCCCCCGGGATGTTGATCCCGCTCAACTACCCAACCCCATTCTCCAAAATGAAGCTGCGGGCGGGGATGGTACCGGGTTGCTGTTGCGGGGGTACGATTTAAACCGGCGGACTGTAGCCGCCGGCGACCATCTGACAATTTCGTTGCACTGGCAGGTAGGGGAACAACCTGAACAGAATTATCGTCTGCAATTCACTTTGGAGGAAGAAGAGGGTCGCGAGGTCTACCGCTGGCCGGCAATGGAGCCGCTCGGCGGCGAGTGGTCAACTAAAAATTGGCCGCCTGCTTATTGGGTTAGCGATAAGCTTGACCTCGCCATTGGCGCCGGTGTTCCAACAGGGAGCTTTACTTTGCGTGGGTGGTGGGTAGACGAAGCGAGAAATACGGTGTTGCCCACAGCTGAATTTAATTTTGGACAGGCTGTCATCGAGAGCGTAGAGTAATTTGTTGCCCCACTTGTCACAGTTGTTAAGTTGATGTTATAATAAAACCCGACCACGCCCCTCACCATGTCCGCCATTTGATACAGGAGAGCAAATTTATGTCAACTCTAAACGATGCAATTCAATATATCAGAATGGGCAACAAGGCCGAAGGCCGCCAAATTCTGGAAGAACTGCTTGACGTGGACGAGAACAATGAAGAGGTGTGGTTGTGGTTAAGTTCAGTTGTTGACACCGATGATGATCGAGAGATTTGTCTGGAAAATGCGCTGGCGTTGGATCCTGAAAGTGTAGTTGCCCAAAAAGGACTGGAAGCCCTTAAATCCGGCATCTTCAGCACCGATGAATTACTGAGGGAATTACTGGTTGGTGAAGATGAGGAGGAGGAAGAAGAAGAACCGGTTACATTTTTGGATGATTTTGCAATTTCAGATGACCATCCGGACGATGACGACTTTGGTTTCTCTGATTACGATGATTCTGAGGCGAGCAGTAAAAAATTTAATCCCAAAGTGCTTGTCCTTGGGGTGCTTGTCCTTGTTTTAATCATAGTTTTGGGCGTTTTGGCGGTGGTTTCTATGTCGCTGTTGGGCGGTGATGGTGAGCCTACGCCGGATACCGGCCGGCAGAATCAGGAAACCCCCGCCAACCAGCAACAGCCCGAAGCTACGGCCACCCCGGCCGATACAGCCACGCCCGCGCCAACAGCCACGCCCACTGAAACACCCACCCCCTCACTGCGTTTGCCTACCGCAAAGCCAACTGACGAGCCTACACCCATTGCTACCCAGGTTGTGTCGCCAACGCCTATCAAGAATTGACAGGGCGCAACGCCAAGAATTCTAACCGGCCACGCAATCGGGCGTGGCCGGTTTTTTTGTGCAAAATGAAGTTGTAGGGTTTAATGGCGGTTGCATTTTATTAGATCCAAAATAATCGAGTTGTGAAAATTGAGAATACGTTTTTTATTAACAGTTCTATTATTTCTGTTTGTCACCATAATTTTGCCGGCTCCGTCAGGCCTGGCGCAAGAGTTTCCCGATGTATGCCGGCAATCTGAAAATATCCTGCGCAACTGTAACTTTGACAGTGGCCTGGAAAACTGGCAGCCGTTTCTGGAAACAGGCCATGCTGATATTTCTGTCTTGCAGGGCGGCGGCGGATGCCACGCGCCACTGTGCCCCGCTGCCTTTATTGTAACTAACGACCATTTTATTGGCGGAATTTACCAGCAGGTTTCGGTAACAACAGGCAACAACTATTACGCCAATATCGTCTGGCTGGTCTTCGATTCATTGGTGAATGATGCCGGCATTAATCAGGCGGTCGGCGGGGGGATTGGCCGGCGGGTAGGCATTGATCCTTTGGGAGGCACCGATTCAACATCATCCAACGTTGTCTGGTCTGAAGACAACTGGCGCAACGATTGCAAGATTTGCAATGTTGAACACGTAACGGTTACCGCTCAGGCCGATACCATTACCGTATTTTTACGGCTTGATGACACCTGGCGTTTACGTGCGGCCGAACGCGGGCACGCCGTGCCGCCCAGCAAAGATCAATTTTGGCTTGACGACCTTGGCTTGAAACAAGTGGGAGGTGACGCCGTACCGGTACAGGAGCCTGTTCCCACCGATACGCCGGTTCTGCCCGAAGATACCCCCACCCCCGTGCAGGAAGCGCCCCCCAATACCCCTGAGCCTGTGAAAGAAGATACCCCTACTCCAGAACCGCAGCCTGACGACGCTGATGAGCCGGACGAAACCGGTGAAGCAGCGACCGAAATTGCTCAGGCCGAAACACCTGCCACGGAATCGAATTCACCCGTTGCCACGCCAACGCCGGAACCGGCCAACACCCCTGCCCCGGCCCCGCCCACATTAACCCCAACCCGCGCGCCATCACCCACCCGCACGTCCAAACCTCGGCCAACATCAACGCCCACGGTTCAGGCTCAACAAGCTACGGCCACCCCGGAATCGAGCGATATGCCGGCCATGTTAGGGGCAGCAGGCACCACGGTTTGTATTGGTAGTGTGGTTTTACTGATGGCCGCCATTGTACTGGCCGGGTTAGTTTGGATGTACAGGTTAGGGTGGAACAAACCAGAAGAAGACTCACTTAATTAATTTCAGGAGAAAATCTATGGCATCCAATACGCCGGAAACAATTTCTTTGCAATGTATCAGTTGTAACAAATCCTACCCCGCCGGCGAGGTGCGCTATCTGTGCGATTGCGGCGACTTGCTGGACGTGTGGCACGATCTGGAACTGTTGCGCCCGCAGATTAGCCGGGGCCTTTTTGATGGCCGACTCAGTGGCGCGCCCGGCCCCAGAGTGGCCCCCACCGTAAATTCGGGGGTGTGGCGCTACCGGGAAATTATACTGCCCACCACTATCGACAATATCGTTTCCCGGCCCGAAGGTAACACCCCCCTGTACGAACATCAGCGTGTTTCAGACTGGGTTGGCGCGGACAACTTTTTCCTTAAACACGAAGGTGAAAATCCAACCGGCTCCTTTAAAGACAGAGGCATGACCGTTGGCGTAACCCAGGCAAAAATAATGGGAGCCACCGCCGTGGCATGCGCCTCCACCGGCAACACGTCCGCCTCGCTGGCGGCCTATGCGGCCCGGGCAGATATACCCGCAATTATTTTTATTCCGTCGGGGAAAATTGCGGCGGGGGAAATTGCGCAAGCGCTAGTCTATTGCGGCCCGCATCCTCCAAATCAGGGATGTGTTTAGAGCGAG
>CAYWSS010000332.1:0-6752 GCA_964460505.1 uncultured Caldilineaceae bacterium
CGGCTCACTCACGGTAAACTCCCCGGCACGGTTGCTCCCATCACGTTTCTCTAGCGGAGATAGACAAATTTTACGTTCCAGCCGGCCCGTATTCGGGTCGAGTAGATGAATGGCTACTCGCTCCGCTGCTTCAAGCCGTTCCAGGGTATGACGGGCAATCAGGCCTAGCAGTTCGTTCAGGTCACGCAGTCCGGTCAGGGTTTCTGCCATGTCAAATAAAACATAGGCATCGCCCAGAAGATGATCGGTCTCCCGATAACGGCGGGCATTGGCAATGGCAATTGCCGTGTAGTCGGCCAGACGATACGTGTTCCTATAATCGCTTTCTGTCAAGGATTGAGGACTCTCTGTGGTAAAGACACTGAGAATCCCATAAATACTTTTTCCCCGTTTGATTGGAAAGCTAAGAAGGGAGTTAGCCAGGTAGGTGTCTTGCACTTCGGTTTGATAGCTGCGTCCCGATTTCGAGCTAATCAAGACCGGTAAGCCCAATTTTATTACCCCCTCCTCAATGCTGCCTGCCCTGGCCCGGCGCGGGAAACTATTTATGAAGCCCGTATCGAAACCCTTGGCGGCGCCTAAATACAGTTCACCGGTTTCCTCATCCAGCAAAAGTATTGAACCTTTATCCGCATCGCTAAGATGAATTGCAACATCGACGATGTGTGTGAGCACTTCTTTCAAATCGAGGGAACTGGCTATGTTTTCCAGAACGGGGATGTATGCTGTAGCAAATTGTACGGTTGGACTGGGGCTGGGATGCCTCACCATAGACCTCCGCGGTTGCGTCTAACCAAAAAGTGAAGAAGACAATGCAAAACTGAGCGTGACTGACCGAATTGCTGATAGAGATATCTCTCTATCGAGACTATTCTAACACATGTCGGTGACAGGTCAAACAGTTTTTAAACAGGGAGCAAATTTGCCATTGAAACCCCGAATTCTCACCACAACTCAACTACAACTCAGCGAAAACTCAAGTAATCCCCGGTCAAATCGGCTAAAGTGAAGTTGCCTTGTAAGAAAATGGATTAGCCCATTTGGAGAAAACAAAAGAATGAGACGGATTAAGAAATTCTTTGAAGAAATATTCGGCATCCCATTGCCTCAACAAATGTTATTTGACGGAAATTTGAATCCAATTTGGGACCCTTTGATCCCTCAACCTGATCCGAAGGAAGCGCCACTACAAGCCTCGGATGTAGCGATAAAGGTTCCGCCTCCCGTTGTTATGTCCACGATGGAGTCTTTCTTCTCTGCGTCGGAAGGCTATTACTTTATCGGATTTTATGAACGAGGCATCAATAACTTTGATTTTTTCTATGCCCGTATGGACTCCTGGCGGAGGGTATATTTCAGGCTCAGCTACGGGGGCGCGTACACAAACGGCGATAAGGAAAGGAAAAGTGTCCGTGAATTCTTGCCAAGATATTTTGAATTCGAGCGGAAGCTGGCGGGCAACGTCAAATTGTTAAAAGTCATTGAGGGCGTTGGCAATAGTGAGTACACCATCGTTTTGCCTGATGGTCAAACATTTGAAAAGAGATTTTTTACTGATTCGGTATTATACAACCCGAATTTTGAAGAAAAATTCAGGGATGTGCTTAAAGCGCTCTGAACAGTTTTAAATTGGTGGACGTAGTGGCAAATCAGAAGGAAAAAACTTGTGTTAACCCCTGATGACGGAACCGAGGCCGTAAGCCAGGGCAATCTACAGCAAGCCCGCCTTATCTTCGAGTCTATTTTGCAGGAAAATCCTCATTCAATTGAGGCTCTGCTTGGTCTGGCCAACGTTTTGATGGATACCGACAAAAAAAGGGCGTGTTACGAAAAAATGCTTTCCCTTGATAAAGATAACAAAAGGGCAAGGGACGGTTTGCGAAATCTGGAACCTCAACCCGATCCCCTGCGTACTGTCCTGATCCCACACGCCACCCCCGAAACAGGCGATAACCCAGGCCCGGACAACGATGAATCTACACCACCGATTATCGTTTGGATAGCGATAGGTCTGGCCCTTTCGGTTCTGCTGTTTAGTGTTGGCACTGTTGTGGTGTATCTTTTGTTCAATTCATTGGCCGGTGGCGGGTGAGGATGTAGATTCTGTTAAATATGGAGGAATGATAATGAACGCAATTGTTACCCGATATTTGTATCGAATGCGGTTGGGTCAGATGCAAACATTCAAAAATATGAGCATTATGCTGCTCTTTACCTCAATTAATGGCGGCCCTGACTATATCACCTTGAAGGATGCTCTGACTGCCAAGCTGATCACCATCACCGAAGTGGGTCAGAGCGGATCCGTGCCGGAGCTTAAAGTTATCAACGCCTCTGATAAGCAGGTGCTGCTGCTCGATGGGGAAGAATTAATCGGGGCCAAGCAGAATCGGGTGCTGAACACCACAATTTTGCTCAAGAAAAAAGTAGAGGCAATTATTCCGGTCAGCTGCACCGAGGGTGGACGCTGGAGCCGTATGTCGGCGGCGTTCGCCTATTCTGGAATCATAATGGAGTATGGCAGCAGATCGAGTAAATCAGGCGCGGTGTCCTCATCGCTCCGGGAAGGCCGGGGCCATTCTTCGGATCAAAGGCGGGTTTGGGCTGAAATTGCCGGGCTGCACAATCGAGCTTCAACCTCATCGCCAACCGGTGCGATGCGAGATGTTTACAAAGCAAAAACCGAGGCGCTCGACGCCTATGTGAGCGCTTTTGAACCTGTGATCCATCAGTGTGGCTGTCTGGTGTTTATCAACGGGCAGGTCGCCGGGTTTGATATCATTTCGTGTGAAGCAGCCTACCAAATCATTCATCCCCAACTGATCCGGAGTTATGCCTTGGCTGCCTTGCTGCAAAACGAGGCAAAAACGGCTCAACCAACCGTAGACGCCGCGGTCACTTTTTTAAAGGACACCTTGCGGTGTAAAGAAGAGCAGTTTAAAGCTGTGAACCAGGGAATTGATTGCCGCCTGAACGGAGCCAATGTCACCGGTGCGGCTCTGGTCTGTGATGGGTACGTTATCCATATGGCATTTTTCAGGATGAGGGTGAACCAGTAACTCCGTTATCGAGCCATACCCAACGCAGGATGTTTAGGTGGCCTCAAAAATCAATGTATGGTGTACCATCAAATCGCTTACTAGCTACGCCAGGCAGGAGATACCGGCAGAGGGGCAGCGGGAGGCTGCTTCTCTGCCATCCTGCACTATTCAGGTTAGTCAAAAAGGAAGTGAATCAATGAATACAGATGAAAGCATTCAAAGCAAAATAGCGGCCTGGCTCAATAAAACACAGAGAAAAAATACCGCCAGGACAGACGATTCTCGAACCTCGCTGACAGACACCAACGAAGAAAATTACCTCGACCGGCTTTCATTTACGCCCGAACAGGTCCAGCATTTTGAACTGGTCAAAGACACGCTGGGCCTGACGCGGAAGGAATTGGCCCTGCTGCGAAAAAATGGCTTCGCCGTCAGCGACCGGCTGACCTTTGAAGATTTTACCACCGCCTACGGCTACATCTATTGGAAAGACCTGCCCGTGCTGATTACCAGCGATTCGATTTTGCACAGTATTCACCAGGCCCATGAAGAGATGTTAACTCACGTCGAGGGCACCGTGATTTTTACATATTTGGCCTACTTCCTGAAAACCGCACGGGCCCAACTACAGACCGAGATGCAAGCCATCGATGATCCCGGCCTGGTCAAACTCTATCGCGATTTGGATATTTATCTGGCGGTTCCCCTTGAATTGCTCACCAGGGAGGTTGATACCGCAGAGAGGAGGGGCAGGGGCTATGCATCAGCATCGGCCCCATCTCAGGACACCTCTCCCGCGCAATCCACGCCGGAAGCATATATTGCGCTGGCCACAGAAGCCGGCCAGATTGCCCCCGTTGGCCTGTTCGGTGGCAGGCGACGCCAGATCGACTTCACTCTTTTTACCCCGCGGGGACACTATGCCAACGGGGGACATCATTTGCGAAACTATTTCCGGGCAATGAGTTGGCTGGCGCACATTGACTTCCGCTTCATCGACTACTTGCCAACCAACGGGCAACCTGTCCTGCAACCGGGACATATCGCGGCGGCCGCGCTGCTTCGAGAGATTATCGACAAAGCCGATTTGCGGTCACTGTGGGATGAACTGGATGCGCTGCTCAGCACCTTCGTCGGTCACAGCGACAATATGCGACTGGACGGCCTGGATACCTTTTTGGCCGATGCCGGAATTCAAAGCGCAGCCGAGGCCCTGGATTATGCCCGGCCCGACCGCCTGTTGCAGCTTCTGACTATAAATGCTTACGGTGATCAGCAGATTAGCGGCCAAATACTGGCCCGGCACACAGACAACCGTCAGGCCGAGGCGATGCCTCGCCCGGTCAGCTTTGTGCTTAACGGCCAACGATTTACCCTGGACAGCTACCTGATGAGTAATCTGGTGTACGACCAACTGATGGTCAACGGACAGCCCGTTAAGCGTGCCTTGCCCAGCCCGCTGGATGTGATGTATCTACTGGGCAATGACCGGGCCGTAACCCACCTGCAAACGGAATTGAAAAAATATGGCTACGCCGAAAATCTGGCTGAGTTGCGCGAGGATGTGCGCAGCTTTGAGCTTGGTTTCTGGAGCGACACCATTTACAACCGCTGGCTCAACATTTTGCGAACGCTCAATACAACCACGACCGAGAGCAGCTACCCTCAGGCAATGCGAACCACTGCCTGGGCCGATAAGATGCTGCACACCCAACTGGCCTCGTGGGCGCAGTTGCGCCATAACAGCGTGCTGTACGTCAAACAATCTCGCACCCCTATGAGCTTTATTTGCCAATATCCCGACGGCTATGTCGAGCCATACCCGGAGTTTTATGCCGCTGTCGCCGAATATGCCGACTTCGGGCGCACGCTGTTTGAAACCAGCCCTTTGCTTCAGCTTGCCGCCGGAGAAGACAGCCCGGAATATCTTCAAGCCACCCACACCCGGATCATCGACTACTTTGATACTCTGGCAGACGTGGCCGGCCGGCTCCAGCGTATGGCCGAAAAAGAGTTACGGCTGGAGCCTTTCTCCGCCGAGGAATACCTTTTCTTAAAAAGCGTGGTCATCCGGCAGGATTACCTGCCCCGGGCGTACGGTGGCCCTGACTATGATAAACGGTGGAATGGCTGGTTCCCCAAGCTCTTTGTATATAGGGATAAAGGCCCGGAAAAGATAGCCGACATCCACACCAACGACACCGATGATCCCCGGAGCGCCCTGTATCCGCCGCGTGTGTTACACGTGGGCACCGGGCCGGTCGCCGTGAATCTGTTTATTGCCGACACCGACGAAGGCCCCACCATCTACGTCGGGCCGTCCTTGACCTATTTCGAGCAGGTGGAAGCAGGGCGATATCCAACCCGTCTAACCGATATGGCCTGGAAACAAAGGCTTCTCTCAAGGTCGTATCCGCAGCCGCCGGAATGGACGGGCAGCTTCCGCCTACCGGTTTCAGAGAAACCGAAACCGCTGAAAGTACCCCATACCATAGAGTAGGACTGCCTGGTTTGGCCAAAACTTGCCTACCCAGCCCTTTTTGATATTCTATGGAGTCAGAGAGTCCCAATCCCTTCGGCGACAGCGATAACGAAAATTATTCACTGACTCGCTGGTTCGCCGAATCACTTAATTTCAAGGGGAGAAAGAAGATGGCTTCAAGACGATCCTGGGCACAATATCCGGCCACCTACCGGGCCAGAGAAATGAAAATTCTGGCCGGCTGGATTAAGGCCGGTGAGAGCGGCTCGATTTTGGGGCTGCCCGGCGCCGGAAAATCAAACCTGCTGGGCTTTTTGAGTCACCGACCTGAAGTGATGGACCGTTATTTAGAAGATAACTTCAAACTGGCCATCGTCTGGGTTGATCTGAACAACCTGCCCGGCAACGATCTGGCCACCTTTTTCCGCGTGATTCTGCGCTCGATGGTCGAAGCCCGCGCCCAGTTAGCTGCTATTGATGAAAAGTTGGCTGCACCCATAGAAACGCTTTATCGCAAGGTTGAAGACAAAACAGACCCTTTCCTGTGCCAGAGCGCCCTGAGAGAGGCGCTGTTTATGTTTCAAGCAGAGAACATCCGCCTGGCGCTGGTGTTTGATCCCTTCGACCAGTTTTGCCGGACGGCATCCACCCCGGTGTTGGATAACCTGCGCGGCCTACGAGACAGCTTCAAATCTACCCTGTCCTACCTAATGGGCCTGCGCCACGAGGTGATTTACATCCGTGACCCGCTTGAGTTGGGAGAGCTGTATGAAATTGTAGACACCCACCAATGTTGGGTGGCACCGATGGCCAAAGATGACGCCCGTTGGGTTATCAGCCAGGTGGAAGCCGCGGTGGGCCAATCATTTTCTGAGGCCCAGATCGAGCATCTGATCGATCTGACCGGTGGGTACCCAGCTCTGCTGCGTGCCGCCGGTTTGTGGCTGGCCCGGATTTCGCCGGTGCCGGATCCGGCGCAGTGGGAAACACAGTTATTCGCCGAACCCACGATTCAGAATCGATTGGAGGAGTTGCGCCACGGGTTGACCGGCGAAGAGGAAGCCGCGCTCTCCGTGCTGCAAACGGCCTTGACGATTGAATCCCTCCAGGACCAGAAGAAGAGCCTGCGGCAAATCGCTGAAAAATATCAAGACGCACTCTCGCGTTTGCACTTTAAGCATATTTGCCACCAAACTGAGACTGGCTGGCAGCCTTTTAGCCCGCTCTTT
>CAYWSS010000333.1:0-6737 GCA_964460505.1 uncultured Caldilineaceae bacterium
AAAAGCATGCGGGAATGACATAATTCTGGTAGGGGGTGAACGGTTACCCCCCGTTAACCTTCCTCGCATGAAGGCCTCCAGAGCAGGTTTCAAAATACCGAGGTGTTTTAGTGTTGGAGCAGACTACCGCTGTGCTGGGAATTATCGCAAAGACCGCTAAGAGCGTGTTTCTTAAATGCCATTCTGAAGCCGAAGGCTGAAGAATCCCTGCAAAGGTATCTGGCAAGCAACCGTCTGAGGGACTCTTCACTCCCCGCATAGCGTGTCGCTCAGAGTGACATGATGTGGTTGATCTTGCCACTAATTTCGATTTAAGAAACAGCACTTTCTGGGATTCAAAGTTTTTTACCCAATAGCCAAAGGGCATAATGAGGGCACTCTATCTTTGCGGCCTTGTGTACTACGGTTAGATAAAAACTTGCACCTGAACGTGAACGCCCCCAAAAATTCGCTAGATTTTGACTTCCCTAATTACGCTGTTTATAATACTAAACTAACGACCTTATTCAAAATAAGGCGTTAATGCCAGTAAAGCTAATGCTATCCTCGCTAATAAAACAGGTTTTTTGATCCGTAAATAAGAAAACGAAGGTTCTCTTCTACGTATTGAATGCGCGTAATGAATCTTCTGATCAGTTTTGTGGTAAAGCCCATTCCGTAGCCTTAATAGGTATAAGGTCGCAGCCCGCTTGAATGTTCTAACATGTGAATTTCCTTCCCCAACGAGCCGGGCGCTGCATGTGAAAAGGCTAAATCACAAAGAAGGCATAGACAATATGGTCGAACAGCCAACTCGATCCCTGAATTTAACCCGACAAGAGATCGCCATCTTTAAGGCGATGTCCCCGTCTCAAAAACTGAACCTTATGACCCAGATGTATTTTGATGCGCGGGCTTTAAAGAGGGCCGGATTAAAGATGCAGCATCCTGATTGGACGGCGGACCAGATAGAAACAAAAGTGCGTGAAATTTTCTTGTATGGAACAGATTGAACTCTTATTGATTTTTACACACCCATTAGAACAAGCCAATTTAAATTATATGCTTACCGGCTCTGTGGCCAGTACAATCTATGGTTTACCGCGATTTACGCGCGATCTGGATCTAATTCTGAATATGCCGGTTGCTGATATCCCGCAATTTGCGGCCCTTTTTCCTTTGAGATCGTATTACTGCCCACCGGAAGAAATAATTATCACTGAGATAAAACGTCGCCAACGGGGCCATTTTAATTTTATTCACCATCAGACAGGCTATAAAGCCGATGTCTACTTGCTTGGGAAAGATGAACTGTATCATTGGGGATGCAAAATCGCCGTCGAATAACGCTAAATCCGGAATATTCAATTTGGATAGCCCCACCAGAATATGTTGTCATTCGCAAGCTGGAGTATTATCAGGAGGGGCGTTCAGAAAAACACCTAAATGACATCCTGGGTATACTGGAAATTTCCGGCGACGAGATTGATCGGCAAATTATCTCAGAATGGGTAGAACGAAAAGGGTTATCTCAGATATGGGGCGAACTGTAGCGCCCAGATAATAAAACCAAAAACTTGCTGGCGCATACCCCTCCCGTTTGACAAACTTGAAAAAACGACAGGTTGCCAAAATGGTTGAAACTGAGTTAACAAGGGGCTAATTTAGTTGAAATCCTTAGCAAAATTACCAAAAAGTTGCGCTACAAAGACTTTTTTAAGCCCAAACTTGTCACTGCCAAAATTGAGGCTTTGTTAAGCTCAGGGGGTATACGTTAGCAAGACCAAAAACTTGTTAAATTACGCATCAATCTGGCTCTGATTTTTTGTGTTTTTTATATTGTGCAACCGCAATATAGCAATTATAAAAGTATTAAACTCAGTTTTATATAAAATAGTTAAGTGGAGGCAAGTGGAATGTTTAAACAATAGAATTTAATCTTAGTGGTGGTGTTGCTGACAGCTATGGTTTCTTTGAGCGGCGCGGTGGCCCTGGCCGACGGCCCGGAGATTACCGTCACCCAAGACGGAGCCGGATTTAGTTGGCAGGCCGAAGGCAACAATGATGGCGTTCGCCTGGAGGTTAACGGCCCTGGCGGTTTTCATGTTGATGAAGTTTACGGCGGCAGCAGCGGCTCTTTTGACGCCGGTGGCGGCCCCAATGGCGCCTACGAATTTCAATTGACCACCATTCCTCATATTGACGATAATGTCCGGGAAGCGATGAACTCCGTGTCCGAGGAAGATCGGGCCGCAGTTGAGCAGCAGTTGCGTGATGCCGGTAAAATAGCCGATCCGGTAACTCAAGGCGGGGCCTTTTATATTAGCGGGGGCGTTATTGTAAACAGCGACCAGGACGAAGTGGACCCAAACAAAGACCAGATAATTCTGGATGATTTGATTGTTGACGGCAGCATATGTGTTGGCCAGGATTGTGTCAACGGCGAGAGTTTTGGTTTTGACACAATCCGCCTCAAGGAAAATAACTTGCGGATTAGATTCGTGGATACCAGCAGTACATCCAGTTTCCCCAGTCGAGACTGGCAGATAACAGTCAACGATTCGGCTAACGGCGGGCTAAACAAATTCTCCATCGATGATATTGATGGCGGTCGAACGCCTTTTACTATCGAGGGCAATGCTCCCAGCCACTCCCTGTACGTGGATGACGGCGGGCGGCTTGGCCTGGGCACCTCAACCCCGGTGGTGGATGTACACGTTAAAAGCGGTAACACCCCCACCCTCCGTCTGGAGCAAGACGGCTCCAGCGGCTTTACTCCCCAAACCTGGGACGTAGCCGGCAACGAGGCCAACTTCTTCATTCGGGACGCGACCAATGGCTCGACGCTACCCTTCAGGATCTTTCCTGGCGCACCCAGCAACGCTCTTAATATTGAGGCTAGTACCGGGGATGTTGGGTTGGGTACGACTTCGCCGCAAAGGGAACTGCACATAGAAGGTTATCGTCCCCATCTCAGGCTTTCAGATAGCAATTCTACATCTGCTGATGACGTCGAAGCGTTTATTGAGTTTTACGACCGAAACAACTCTACAAGGGCGGGTTGGGTAGGATACGGCTGGTCACAGGACCAAGATTTTTCCATTACAAATTCCACGGCAGGGGGGTTTATAAAATTCCTTACAAATGACCAGAGGAGAGTATCCATCGATTCCTCCGGTAACGTCGGTATTGGCGAGGCTAACCCATCCAATATTTTGACCGTGAAACAGAATTCCACTACGGACCCCATTGCCGATGCCTGGACCACCTACAGTTCCAGGCGCTGGAAAACCAACATTGAACCAATCGAAGGCGCCTTGACCAAAATCCAGCAGCTCAGGGGGGTCACTTACAATTGGAAGGCGGACGGCAAACAAGACATCGGCTTGATCGCTGAAGAGGTAGGTGAAGTGATACCCGAGGTTGTCGCCTATGAAGCGAACGGAATCGATGCCATCTCCATCGACTATCCTCGCCTGGTGCCTCTCTTGATTGAATCTACTAAAGAACAGCAGTCAATCATCAATGATCTCCAGCAACAAAATGCCGAGCTTGAAGCCCGGCTTGAAAAGCTGGAGCAAATTGTTGAGACCTTGGCTCAGGAGTAAGGTCAAAAGATCTAAAAATGCGGCTGTTCAGGGCATGTCATTAGGCCGTAGGCCGAAGAATCTCCATGCGGCGTCACGCTGTTGGGGCGTTCCATGGAGATTCTTCGCTCGCGCCTCGCTCAGAATGACATGCCTGGTGAATATAAGTAAAAGTTCACCTTCCCGAAAGTTGCAAACGATTTTGGGGTGAAAGTAAGCGCAGAACCGCGTATTTACCTTGATTGGAAGCTGGTTACGAGCTTCTGGGGAGGTTCCCAGACTGAAGTTGCCATTTTCCCTGCCCTGTAGGGCGGCGGGCCTAACCCTGCCGGGGGTTAGCGGCGCAGCGCCTGGGTAGTATAAAAATTTTTTTTGCTATTCAACCGAAGACTTAAAGGCCGGATAGCTTCACTGACAAAAACCTGTCAGGCCTTTTCGGCAATGAGAATTGCTGAAGGAGAGGGCCGTTTATTCATTCTCCGGCAGCCTGAAGCGGGCTACAATTGCTTGCAGGTTCTGGGCCATTTGGTCTAACAACTGGACCGAGGTTGCCACCTCTTCTACCTGGGCGCTCATCTCTTCTGTAGATGCACTGACCTCTTCAATTGCAGCCGTGTTTTCCTGGGTGAGGGCCGCTGTATTTTCAATTGCTTCAATTACCTCGGATGAACCGGCTGCCATCTCTTCGGTGGAGGCCGTATTTTCCTCCACGACTGCCGAAACCAGGTCCATAGCGTTGACCAACTCGCTCGATGAGGCGCTCATTTCCTGAGCAGCAGCGGCAATTGCTTCTACTTGCACATTAACGCTTTCAACCGAACTCAGGATATTTTGCAGCGCTTTTCCAGCCTCATCGGCGCGCGCCACACCGTTTTCAACTTCAACTGCGCCTTCGTCCATAGCTGTTACGGCTTCGGTCACGGTTTGCTGAATATCCTTGATCAAGCCGCCGATTTCTCTTGTGGCACTGCTCGATTTTTCGGCCAGTTTTCGGACTTCATCCGCCACCACAGCAAATCCTTTGCCATGTTCACCGGCCCGGGCGGCCTCGATGGCGGCGTTAAGGGCCAGCAGGTTGGTCTGGCCGGCAATGTCTTCAATGGTTTCCACAATGGCCCCAATCTGGCCGGAGCGGTGGCCCATCTCCTGCACTTTCTGAGCCGAGAGCCCAACCTTGGTTTTGATGCTTTCCATGCCGTAAATGGTTTCCTGAATGGTGTGCGCCCCCGCCCGGGCTGCTTCCGTAGCCTGGCTGGAGCCGGATGCCCCGGCCTGGGCATTGTCGGCCACTTGCCGGATGGCGGTGCTTATCTGGGTGGTGATATTGGCGGATTTTGCCACCGCCGCAGCCTGTTCCTGAGCGCCACTGGCGACGTTATCGATGGCCCTGGCTACCTGCTGAACCGTGCTGGTGGCATTGTTCATCCCTTGTGCCTGGCGGTGAATACTGGTGGCCATCTCCTGAATAGTTGCTGCAACCTGGGCCGTTGCCTGCCCGGATTGATCAGCATTGGCAGACAGTTGTCTTGAAGCGTGTCCAAGCTGGTTGGCATTGTTAGCCACCTGCCCAACCAGGGCGCGCAGATTGACAATCATCTGATCAAAAGCAATGCCCAGCACATCCTTCTCACCCCTGGTATTTACGCTGGTTGCAAGATTGCCATTTGCCAAATGCTGGGCAATGCCCACCATATCCTGTACATATTCGCGCAGGCTTCGGAAGGCGCGTAACAGTTCACCCACCTCATCTCCACGGTCAACAAACTTGTCTACGGCCTGGGCTTTGCTATGAGATGCATCACCCACGCTGAGACATTGCGCCTGGTAGGTGGCGATGGTCAGGGGCTGGGAAATGAAGCGGGCGGCCCATATTCCGGCCACAACCATAAGTCCGGCGATGAGCGCGGCAATGAACAAACTGTTGATGAGCGCTCTTTGCACAGGCGTATTAACTTCCTGCTGGTCTTTTTCAACTAAAAGGGTCCAGCCAAGGGCTTCACCCATATCCCCCCCCATTTGCCGGAAAGCGATAACGGCCGGATTACCGTCAAGGTCGGTTAAGTCACCTCGCCACCCTTCAGTACTATTTGAGAGCGCTGTTTGAATGGTGTCCGGTGCTTGAGATAGCAAGAGATCGCTGTTGTGGGCATAAAGAATCTTGCCTTCACTGTCCAGAAGGGCCGCATATCCGGTTTGGCCAAAGGCAATTTGAGAGAGGGTATCAAAGACAACAGAAATGTCCACGGTGCCTCGAAGTATCCCGATTATTTCATGTCCATCTTTACCCCTAACAGGCACCCCAATATCAATGGCCCAGGCCCCGGCAGTGTCATCGTAATCAACTTCACTGATAAAAACTGCGCCTTGCCCATTGTTATAAGCGCCTTGCCACCACCCCTCATCTGCCTGCAGGTAATCGCCGGTACGGTCAGTCATGGCCACGTTGAGGCCCTGAATATCGGTTAGGAAAACTTCAACCTCTTCCGGAAAGGTGCGCATAAAATCTTTCAGGTGAGTGCTGACAGGGTGATTGGCAATATCACCGACCCGCGCCTCTACACTGGGGTCTTCATCTTTCCAGGCCTGATCGAGCGTGGCAATTTCGGCGTCAATATCTGCCTGGGTGCGGCCTTGGTAGGTCTGGTTGGCCTGCTCAACCGCCTCAATTATGGAAGGTGAGAGAGCCAGCGCTTCAAGAGAATTTACACTGCCCTCAATAATGTCAGCAGAGTGTTGAATGGCTTCATTGGCAAAGGTAACCAGTTCTTCTCCAACAATCGTCTGATTGTTTTGCAAGAGAGTGAAATAACTGTAAAGGGTTATAGTTCCTACAGAAAAGATTGCCGCCAGCAAAACCAGTAACATGATTTTGTTCCTGATTTTCCAGTGAATGGGATTGAGGCCGGAACGATGATTTTTTGGGGTGTTTGGATTTAACATTGGGTATCTCCTTTTTTATAGAAAGACTCTCCTGAAAAAACTAAAAGGCTTACGCAAAGATGTTCTAAGTCTTGTCAAATGGCAGGTACATTAACAAACGAATAGCAAAAGGGAGGCGAGAGACAATACAAGACCAATGACGGGTCAAAAAGCCGCAAAGAACGCTAAGAAAATCAAGGGTCTTTGGTATTTTCCGTGGTGTAGCGGCAGGTCTTGTGCCTGCCTTGGGCG
>CAYWSS010000334.1:0-6736 GCA_964460505.1 uncultured Caldilineaceae bacterium
TGGTAGCCAGATACGCAACGCAGTGGGCCTTCGGTCATCTAACGCCACTCCGCTATCGCTTCGAGGCTGACTACGAGCGGGTAATATCTCCTTGCATAAAATGTTGGTAGCCAGATACGCAACGCAGTGGAGTAAAGCACCCCCGCGCCACAAGTTAGTAGCCGCAGGTGTGGCGCGGCGGCTACTTAAGCAGACCATTCGCTATATTGTTCGCGCAGCCCAAGTACGCGTGGTACATAGGTTCGGGTTTCTTCAAAGGGTGGAATCCCTCCCCATTTATCGATGTTGCCGGGTCCGGCGTTGTAGGCAGCCAGCGCCAAAACTTCGTTGCCGTTATAACGATTTAGGAGTTGGCTTAAGAATTTGGCGCCGCCATTTATATTTTGAGTGGGGTCAAACGAGTTTCCCACGCCCAATGCCTGGGCAGTGGCATCCATTAATTGCATCAACCCTTTGGCTCCGGCGCGAGACACGGCTTCCGGTGAGAAGTTAGACTCGGTCTGCACCACGGCTTTAAGCAAGGTGGGGTCTAAACTGAAACGCCGGGCAGCTTCTTCAATCAGGTCGTCAAATTCCGAGGGACGAGCTTGCAGCGATGACCCATTACCATAATTGTTTCCGGACCAGCCGCTACCTAACAAGGCTTGTAAATCTTTAAGGACGGATTGAAACATCTGTTGTTGAATTTGTGACATAATTGGATCGAGCATTTTATCTCTCCCGGCCATATCTGGCGGTAACCATATCGTCCACAATCCTGGCCTCTTTTCGCTGCAAATTCAGTCGTTGCGTGAGCGAATGATTATCCTTTAGTTTTTCCAGAGTCTTTTGCTCTTTCATCGAGTCTACCAGTTCGTTCCGTTTGGCGTTTGCCTTTTCTTCAGCCGTTTGTGCCCGAATATGCTGCCGGGTAATCTGGGTATCCAGCGCTTCAAGATATTGCTGGCGTAACAAAATTGAGTCACAATCCAATACACCCTGCTGTTGGTTGTGAAGCTCATTCATTTCTGCATGTTTGGCTTCTTCCAGACGTTGTAACAGCGCTATTTCGTTTTTGTGGGTCAACTTAAGCTGCGCAAATTCCACCTCAAGCGAGTTTACAACGCTGGAGGTGTAATCAAGCACCGGTTGCAATCGAAATCCATTTTTACGTAACATTAACTAGTTTCCTTTCGCTCCAAAACACTTGCGTTGGCAATGGCGTGCAATTGGGCCAACGTGTCGCCATAAGGCGTGGGGTTGTTTGCCCCCTGGCGCAAAAAATTGATGATGGCGGGCATCACCATAATTGCTTTGTCTATGGTGGAGTTAGAGCCTTCTACATAGGCCCCAATATTAATCAAGTCGCTGGCCTTATCGTAGGAGGCCAGCAAATCTCTTAAATTTCCGGCGGCATCACGATGAATATCGGTGGTGATGGCCGGCATCACGCGGCTTACGCTTTCCAACACGTCGATGGCCGGGTAGTGATTCTGTGCGGCCAGATCGCGGCTTAATACAATGTGTCCGTCTAAAATAGAGCGGACCGCGTCGGTGATGGGTTCGGTCAGGTCGTCAGATTCAACAAGTACCGTGTAAAATCCGGTAATGGTGCCCCGTTCGCCGGTGCCGGTCCGTTCCAGTAGTTTGGGGAGCAGGGCAAAAACCGAGGGGGTGTAGCCTTTCATTGCGGGGGGTTCGCCAATGGCCAGCCCAATTTCTCGTTGAGCCATGGCAAAACGGGTGACGGAATCCATAAGGAAGGAAACGTCTTGTCCCTTGTCTCTAAAATATTCGGCAATGGCCGTGGCTACCCAGGCCCCTTTCATTCGAACCAGAGCCGGTTGGTCGCTGGTGGAAACGATAACCACAGAACGAGCTAACCCATCTGTGCCCAAATCCCGCTCAATAAACTCCTGTACTTCGCGACCCCGTTCTCCAATCAGGGCAATGATGCTGATGTCGGCCCTGGAGTGTCGGGCAATCATGCCCATTGCGGTGCTTTTTCCCACGCCGCTTCCGGCAAAAATGCCAATGCGCTGCCCTTTACCAATTGTCAGAAAGCCGTCAATGGCTCTAACGCCTGTTTCTAAAGGCTCGCTGATTTTCATACGGCTTAGCGGGTGGGGGGCGGACCCTGCTGCCGGATAAGCTGAGTTACAAAGAATTGGCCCCTTCCCGTCAATAGGGTTTCCAAGCCCGTTCAGCACGCGTCCCAAAAGAGCTTCGCCCACTGGCACAGTAAAAAGCGAACCACTCGCTTGCACCGCGCTACCGGGACCAATTCCCCGCATTTCGCCTAACGGCATTAAGAGCGTGCGGTTATCACGAAAGCCCATCACCTCTGCCGGAATTTTAACCTGACCCTTTTTTGAGGTGATGTAGCACAACTCGCCGATTTGGGCCTGCAAGCCCTGAGCTTCGATGGTTAACCCAATGACCTGCATCACCCGGCCACGACGGACAAAGGTATTTGTCCTCACTAAAGTTTTGTGGTATGCATCCCAATTTACGGTAATTGTCATTGCGCACTTTTTTGTTGGCTGATTTTCTGATAAAATAAAAGACGTAGGTTTACAAGAAAACCCTAATCGTACTCTATCACAACAGAACATTAACTGTCAGTAAAGGTGACGTGAAGCCACCGTAAAATCCACGTAAACCAGTAATGGGATAGATTTGCCATAGGGTTTTAATGTAAGTTATGGTAGAATGTTAACGGATGTTAAACTTAAAGGTGGGGCAAGTTCCGTTTCTGATGTCACCGGCGCGTTCGAGTCCACGCCCTGCTTTTCTTAAATCCGGTATGTAAAAAAGGTCATTGCCCAAATCGTAATCGTGCAAGGCCTATAAGACCTGGGTTGAAGTGCAAAATGATTGAGCATAGGCAGGTAAACAAATTGTCGACTGAATTTATTGAGCAAATGGCTCAATTGACTGAATATATTAGCGATGGTTTTTTTGCTGTTGGTAAAGACCAAACGATAATCTGTTTCAATAAAGCGGCCGAACGCTTGTTGGGCAAAACCAAAAGTGTTGTACTTGATCGCAATCTGTTTGATGTTTTTTACGAACTTGAAGGCTCTGTTTTTGAGGATAAATATTTTTCCGTCATCCAAAATAGAAACGTCACCAATTTCGAAACATTCTTTGGTGTTCCCCCCTATAAAAATTGGTACAATTTTACGCTGACCTTTGAGAATGATGCGGTTCTGGTCTACTTTCAACTGCCTGCCGAACGTGAATGGGCTGAGGAAGCCTTACGGAAGAGTGAACAGTACAACAAAGCCTTGTTAACCGCCGTGCCTGACCAGGTGCTGCGCCTGTCCAGCGACGGTAAGTGCATTGATTTTCACACCTCTTTGGATAAACCCGATGCTTTACCCGGCTTTTTAATGGGCGACCACATTGATGATGTTTTTCCTCGAGATATATCTCAGAAATATCAAGCCAATATAGATGCCTGCTTAAGCAGCAGGCAACCACAACTGCTTGAATACCGGTTGCCATTGCCCGCCGGCCCTCAGGACTGGATAGCCAGGATGGTGCTCCTGAACAAGCAGGAAGTGCTTGTGGTTGCTCGCAATGTTACCGAAGACAAGCAAGCGGCGGTTGTCTATCAATCGGTGTTAGCGGCAGAACGTGAACAACGGTTAATAGCAGAAACTCTGGCTGAGGTAACGCTGGCTCTCACCTCTCAAACCAGTCTCAAAAATGTGTTAGATGAAGTTTTACGCCAAACCCAGCGTTTGGTCCCTTACCATACGGCCCACATTATGTTGTTAAAGAACGACTATTTGCGTATTGCCGGCTGGCAGGGTTACAGAGAACTGGGCAGCGAGGAACTGGTATCTCACCTGGTGCAACCCCTGGCCGACTTTCCGCTTGATGCTGAAGTGGTGCTATCGCGGCAACCGTTGGTTATTGCAGATACGTACCAGGAATCAAGATGGGTAGTGCAGGAGCAAACATCGTGGGTTAGGTCTCACATGGTTGTGCCCATTTGTCTGGGTGAGCGCGTATTGGGCGTACTGCGGCTCGATGCCAATACTATTGATGCCTTTTCTGAGCAAGACCTGGTTAAGTTGCAGCCGCTAACAAATGCGGCAGCCATTGCTATGGAAAATGCCCGGCTATTTGACCATGCTCAAGAGGAGATTGCCGAACGGCGGCAGGCCGAAAAGAAAATACGGCGTCGAAACCGGGAATTAACGCTTCTTAACCAAATTATTGCCGCCTCCGTCACTGCCGTAGAGCCGGAAGATATTCTAAAAACAACCTGTGAGGAACTGGCGCGCGCCTTTGAAATGCCGGAGGTTACCGCCACCCTGCTCATTAATGACAATACTGCCGTAACTGTGGTAGCCGAATACATTGTAGAGGGTAGGGGCGCAGCTTTAAACCGGAGTATCTCTGTTGAGGATACACCGGGCATTCAATATTTGCTGGAGCACAAAACCCCGTTGGTCGTGCATAGTATTGAAAGCGACCCACGTATGGCCCCAATGCGTAAGGTGATTCAAGAGCGCGGTCTGGTATCGCTGCTGATTTTGCCGCTTGTGGTTGAAAATAAGGTAGTGGGTAGTCTTAACCTGCAATCAGTTGAACTGTACGAGTTCTCGGACCAGGAAATCAACCTGGCCTGGCGCGTGGCCGAGCAGGTAGCCGGCGTGCTGGCGCGAACGCAACTGGATAAAGAGCACCGCCGCTTGAGCGCGGCTATTGAGCAAAGCGCGGAAAGCGTAATTATTACGGATACCGCTGGGAAAATTCTGTATGTTAATCCCAGTTTTGAAAGAATAACCGGTTACAGCCGGGCCGAGGCGCTGGGCGAAAAGCTGAATATGCTCAAGAGTGGTAAACAAGATGCCGCATTTTATAAAAATCTGTGGGACACAATTAACGCCGGCAAGGTGTGGCAGGGGCGCTTTATCAACAAAAAGAAAGACGGCGCATTATACACTGATGAAGCAACCATTAGCCCCGTACGCAACGAAAGTGGCGCCATTGTAAATTACGTGGGCGTGCAGCGTGATGTAACCCGCGAGCTTCAATTGGAAGAACAGTACCGGCAGGCGCAAAAAATGGAAGCCGTGGGTTTGTTAGCCGGTGGCGTTGCCCACGATTTTAACAATCTGTTGACGGTGATTAACGGGTTTGCCGAAATGATTCAGTTTGAGATACCGCCGGACAATTTGCATCTTCAAAAACTGGCCGGCCGGGTCAGGTATTCCGGGACGCGGGCAGCAGCGCTGGTTCGTCAACTATTGGCCTTTAGCCGCAAAGAATATGTTGAGCCTGAAGTATTAAACCTGAATAGAATTGTAACCGATATCGGCAAAATGCTTGAGCGACTCATCGAAGAAAATATTGTGCTCAACACCGATTTTTCGCCGGACCTCTGGCCGGTTAAAGTTGATGCCCATCAAATTGAGCAGATAATAGTTAACCTCACGGTCAACGCTCGCGATGCTATGCCTGACGGCGGGCGCTTAACCATTGAAACAGAAAATAAACTTCTTGATGATGAATATTCGGCCGGCCATTTGGGATTAGAACCGGGTGAGTATATTTTGTTGACGGTCAGTGATACCGGTGTGGGAATGTCGGCAGAGGTAAAAGAGCATCTCTTTGAGCCATTTTTTACCACCAAAAAACGGGGAAAAGGTACCGGATTAGGGCTGGCAACCGTGTTTGGTATTGTCCAGCAGTACCGGGGAAGTATTTTTGTTTATAGTGAACCGGACAAAGGAACGACGTTTAAGATATATTTGCCACGAGCCGACGAAGCAGAAAATAGGGTAGCGAAAAAAGAGCAACCTGATGGAATTCCCCGCGGGAACGAACGAATCCTGGTGGTTGAGGACGAAGTTGCCGTGCGGAATCTGGCTGCATATATGTTGCGCCGGCAGGGGTACGCTGTCCTTGAGGCCGCTAACGGTGAGGATGCGCTACGGCTGGCAAAAAAACAATCAGAGAAGATAGATTTGCTGCTTACAGATACGGTTATGCCAAAAATGAGCGGTAATGTCCTGGCCGACCAATTTAAAAAACAATACCCCAATACAAAAATCCTGTTTACGTCCGGTTATACTGACAAGCAGGATGTTCAGAACAGAATTGTTAAGGCCGGAGTCGATTTTATCCCCAAGCCATTCTCTGCGGGAGAGCTGGCTCGCAAAGTGCGCATTGTACTGGATGGCTAAATACCCATTTTTAACCCTTCAAAGGCATCTTTAATTTGAGCCAGTTGCGTTTCCATCTGTGCGTCTAACGTGCCGCCATCAACCTCAATGACGCATCCCCCCCTATTTACATGGTCATCCACAATTAACTCCCATTTTCTATCAGAGGGTTGAAGCGAAGGAATTGTATCCCATGATGGCGCAAGAATATCGTAATCTTGCGGGTTTACTCTAATGCGACACGCGCCGGTTATGTTTGCCCCCTTTATTGCCTGAGCGACAATTTCGGTGACGACATTTGGGGTCAGGGACAGTTGTTGACCAATAATTTTCTCGGCAATAGCTACCGCCAATTCTCCAAGCCCATCTTTGCTGTTGCTCAGAAACCGTTCTTTTTCCTCCATAGCAGAACTGGCAATCTCCCTGACTGAAGCCAGTATTTCACCTAATTCCTGTTCGGCAGCCTGTTGCGCTTCGCTGTATCCGGCCTCCCAGCCCGATTTCTTTGCTTCTTCCTGAATGCCGGCAACTTGCGTTTGAGCTTGCTTCAGCATTGTTTTCACCTAAAGCAG
>CAYWSS010000335.1:0-6736 GCA_964460505.1 uncultured Caldilineaceae bacterium
AGTACGCAATACGCAATATGTTGCCGGCCCCAATTGGGTAAGTTATTTACGCACCGTTCCTAAGCAGCAACTGCTCTGGCGCGGCGTCTTCGACTGCGCCACCAGGCGTAAAGCATCAGCAGGAAAATTACGGTGAGGCCAATGATGACAGGCAGCAGCAGGGCCAGAATGGAGGTAATCAGCGCCAGAATGTCCTCGATGAGGCTGACCACCCAGTTTCCTAAACCACCCGTAGTGGCGGTTACCGCCGGGCGCGTTACAGTTTTGGCGGTGTGAACGGTTCCGGCCAGGAACAAGCCGGCCATAAAGGCCATCACCGGATGCAGATCGCCCACCACGCCGGAACTGGAGGCAAACAGAATAGCACCGGCCACGGGGCGGCCTATTGTTTGGATGACGTCGTTCACCGTATCAACGGCGGGAATCTTGTCCACCGTCATTTCGATGAGCAGCAACACCACCAACGCGCCAATCACCCAACCGTTGGTCATCACATCCCACGGCTCGTTAAGCTGGATAAGGCTGGTGTATCTGGCCGCCAGCGCCACCACCAGCAGCGGCAAATAGGCATTTAGCCCCGCCGACGCCGACAGCCCAAATGCGGAAAATATGCCGGAGAATGCTTCTATCATCAAATACCTCCTGACCGATTACATCAGCCCCAAAAAATCACATCCCGACCGCTAATTGACGGGTGAAGTCACGCCTGAACGTTTCCAGCGTAACGGGCTGATGCTTCTCTAACTCGGTGATGTACTGTCCTGACTTTTGCAAGCGATGCCTGATACTGTTGACGTTCAGCTTCGTTTTTCTGTTCCATAATCGACTCAACGTACTGCTGCCAATTTTGTTCCAGTCTGGGGCGGTTATCCCAGTATTGACGCCAGATTAGCGATTCTATGCCGGCGACGAGACCTGCATCGGCAGCCCAAAGTCTGCGCCCATTGGCCGTAACCTGGTAACGGAACGGTAGTGGAGCCAGATTGAGCAGACGCAAATCAACAGTTTCCGGCCACTGTGCCGTCCAGTCATCTTCCAGCCGCCATAATCTGGATAGGGGAACTGTTGGGCCGGTCAAGATGCCAATATCCAAATCGCTGAGCGTATTGGCCCGCCCCTCAACCCGGGTGCCAAAAAGATACAACGCGATGATTTCGGGCTGTACCCTGCCCAGCCGATCAATTCCTGCAAGAGTTGTTGCACCTGCTCTTCGCTGTTCATAGCTCTACTAAATTACGCCCTGCGCCTTTCGAGCGAGCTGACCGTACAGGTTTCCTGCTACCAGGTACGACCAGAACGCGGTGAAGAATACCCCGATCAGGCACAAAATAATGCCAAAGCCGGCCAACAGTCCGGCCACCCAGGCCAGCAAGAAGACGATGATATAATCGCCAACGTTGCTGCGCACAAAGGCGAATATTTCGCCAAATTGGAACGCTGCACCAATTGATCCGTACTGCGCGTACCGAATAATTGCCGCAGGAAGCAAAATGGCGGCGGCCAGACCGATAATTATTTGAACGCAGGTTAAACAGAGTGCCAAAAATGCCACAGTGCTGGCCGCATCTGATCCCATATCGACCATCTCCGGCAGGGCTTGAATTACACCTGACCCGCACAAAAGCAGGATGGCCGGGAGGTTGTAGACCAGGCCGATCAAGAACACAAATAATCCGGTCATAAACAATGCGCCGAAATCAGCCCATTCCGGCAGCGGTTTGCTGTGACCATCTCTTACGTTTTTAAGCACCTCAATCATATATCCATTGATGGGCAAAAACAGCAACAATCCCAACCCAAGCAGAGGTAAAAGGATAATGCCAAGTAGCATTATTCCCCCACCAATAGCCAGCTTTTTAATCCAGTCTTCATCATCAAACATAAAGGTAAATGCAGATCCAACATCCATAATTTAAAAACTCCTTTAGTGTATAAAAGATTGTAACTACTCACCCCCCCCCAGCCACCCCCTCCTGAAGGGGGAGGATTTAACTCCCCCCCCGAAGCGGGGGGGGGGGTTGAGGGGGGGGGGTAAAACGGCAAAAGGACGCTACTATAGCGGTTTCAAGGGGGTATACCTGAGTAATTACCAAAGATTGTTGAAAAATAAATTAATCATCATCAGAAAAACCCATTATGCGTAGTTCGTTTTCGTTGGTTGAAAAGGCTCCAAAATAACAATTTGAGACCTATGTCATTTCGAGCAACCCATAATCCTTGGAAAAGCAGAATTACTCCGTCTGCGATGAACAAATCCGATGCGTCATTCCCGCACACTTTAAGCGGGAATTCACCTTGGCCTCGCTTCGTGGATGCCCGACTGCAGTGACCAACTCATTGCTTGTTCAAGGGATTTCTCCCGTTGGTCGAAATGATATGGCATTTTCGCATAATCGGTAGAAGAGAATAACGCATCCAACTAGGTTGGGTTTTTGCTGCCCCAGAAAGCACCGCCCCCGGCCCCTAATCCGGCGGCAATTACGGCCCACAGGCCGCAACAAATGGTGCCAATTCCAAGGACTCCAACAATTCCCATCCCGCCCATAAATATAGATGGGTCAAGGCCGGCATCCTGAAATGCAGCCAGAGCCTCGGGGGGCATTTCGGACAGAGCCTGGGCAAATTGGGCGCTGCCACCGGTAACTGTAAAATAGATGGCGTTAATAATCAGCCCTACGATACCGGCAATTAAGGCGGCCACCCCGGTGGCAAGTGCGCCGTTCAGTGCGCCGCTGTTGCCGTTGCGCGGCATGGTCATCCAGTTTGCGGCTAACACTCCGATACCAACGTAGGCGGCCAGCGCCACGAAAAATGTAATACACCCAACGCAAGGAATTAATCCCAATATATTGAGCACTATCAGGACTGCGGCGCCAACGCCGCCGGCTTTAAGAATGGCTTGCATATCCATGAATTGTATCCCTCCTAAATTAAATGAATGGTTGAATAGATGCGACAAAGTGAGGCGGCCTCATTATACCAAACCTGCGAGTCTGGTGTCAATGAACAATGTGTCCTGTGAATTACTGATTGACAGGCTGCCGTATCGGTTTATCGCATGCTTCAATACGTTTAGTAAGCCTGTTTGGTTGCAAACGGGAGGGTAACTCTGTGACTAGGGTGTACAGGTTCAATAAAACCGGCAACTGCGTCAACGAATAGCCAACGAACACTTGCGCCGGACCCCTTGCGGGTCAGTGCAGGTGTAAACGAATATCGACCAGTGTCCATTCGTTTATTCGTTTAACATTTGTTGACGGAACGGGTTCACTGAACTTATACACCTGAGTAGTAGTAACACGGGAGGTTGATTATTCGCCGGTTTTTGCGGATAGGTGCAAAATTTGATTGGCCGGCACGTTGGCAAAGGTGTCAATTCGGCCATCAGGCCAGGTAACCTCAAGTTGGTTGACCGATTCAGCGCGGCCCAGCCCAAAATGCAGCCGGGGGTCTTCTGAGGCCAGGTAACTGCTGCCGGCGTAATATTCCCGAACCAACTGCTGCCCATCCGCTAACGTGGCCTTAACGATTAGCCCCGGATAAAAACCACCGGCGCTTACTTGCAGCCAGTTGCCGTGCGGCCCGTTGTTTTGAAGCAGAACCAGCGGGCCGCCGATGGTGTTGATGGCCACATCCAGATCGCCGTCGTTGTCGTAGTCGGCAGCGGCACTGCCGCGCGCCATCAGCGGGCCGAGCGCTTTCAACCCAACTTGTTCGGTGCCCTCGATAAATTGGCCGGCCCGCCCGGCGGAGCCATCGCTGTTACGGCTTTGATTACGGTACAGCCGCACCAGTTGGCTGTCGCCCTGCAAATTGGTAATGGGCACCTTGCCGTGGGCTATCAGCAAATCCAGGTCGGTGTCGTGTTCCAGATCAATCCAGGCGGCGCCCCAGGCGGTTTTATCGTTGCCCAGACCGCTGATACCAATTCTAAAGGTGCTGTACTGAAAGGCCGGCTGGTCGGGTTGGCCGGTGTCATTGCGATACAGGGCGTTAAGCTCGCGCTGCCAGTTGGTGATTAACAGGTCAATCCGGCCATCCCCGTCGTAGTCGCCGGGGGCAATGCCCATGCCGCTGCCAGAGTCTCCCACATCGGCGGCGGTGGTCATATCCACCAGCCGGAATCCCAACCCGTTTGGCTCACCGGCAGCCGGTTGATTGATGTAAAGCCGGTTGCGGTGGCCGTCGTTAGCAATGTACAAATCCAGGTCGCCATCCTGATCCAGATCGCTGAAGAGCGCCCCCAGACCGCGCTCTTCTTTGGTTAAATTGGCGGCCTGGGTAATTTCTCTAAATGTAACCCGGCCATCCGGGCCGGGGCCGTTATTTAAATAGAGATGGTCGGGCAGGCCGTAAAAATCCTGCGGAAACGCGCCGCTGGGGTTGGGAATTTTATTCTCCAGATTGATATACGCGGCCACAAACAGATCGGGCCAGCCGTCGTTGTTTAAATCACCTGCCACGGCAGCGCTGTTCCACTCGGGGGTGTTGATGCCGGCCGCGGCCGCACCCTCGGTAAAGGTGCCATCGCCGTTGTTCCACAGGAGCGCGTCTGGCCCGGCGGCGGTAATTAACAAATCCCACCAGCCGTCCCGATTAAAATCGGCGGCAACGCAGCCGTTGCCGCGCAGAGCCAGGTTTGTTTTACTGGCGGCGCTGATGTCGCTAAAAGTACCGTTTTTTTGATTGTGAAACAGGGCGTTTTGGGGCAGCCCGCCCTGCGCTTCCAAATAAGAAATCTCGTGCAGGGCGTGGCTGTTGACCACATACAAATCCAGCCAGCCATCATTGTCGATGTCTATCCAGCACAGCCCCCCGCCCATCATGGCCACCGGGTCTTTTGCCAGCGAGGTTTGAAACGCGCCGTGGGTAAAGTTCAGCCCGGCGGCGGCGGCCACATTGTTTAGCGACACAGTTTGGGCGGCGCTTTTTTGAACAGGTGGTGTCGCCGGGGGAAGCGCGGTGGCTGTTGGCGGCGGCGTAACGGTAACAAATCTAAACACGGGCTGTTCAGGCGGGGGGGGGGCGTCGTGCGAGCTGCACCCTATTAAAATGCCGGCCAGCAGAATGGCCCAAATCAGGTTTAAACTCAGCCCCACCAGGCTCAAATTTTGGCTGGTACCCAAACTCAGTTTGGACACCCAAATGCGCGGCAAAACTCCAGTTTTGCCACGAGAAGAACTGTTGGCGCGTTTTAAGGTGTTGGTGACATTGGCAGTTTTGTGTTGGCGGTATTTATTCCAAACCATCTCTAAACCTCCTGTACGTTGATGTAGGGCCGGGTTTGCTTGCGGTAGAAATTCTTTACCCGCGCGGGTTCGGGCCACAGTGGGCCGGTTGCCCCACGGCCAGCGTAATTTTGCGCGAGGCGATGGCCTGCACTTGCCCGTCCGCGTCAAAAATCAGGGCGCGGGTGCTAAGAAATGGCGCGTAAATAACTTACCCAATTGGGGCCGGCAACATGTTGCGTATTGCGTATTACGTACTCCGTAAAGAGCAAAATTATACGCAGTACGCAATACGAGGAAATGGGTAAGTTAATTAATTCTCATTTCCAAATGGGTGTGTTTCATCTGAGTCGGAGGGGGGAGAAATTGGGGGGAACTACCCCCCACCCCGGCCTGCGGCGCTTTTCGACTCATTTGAAACGCACCCTTCCCAAATGTACCCTGATCGATAATTAACGTCAACGGATTTGGCATCGGGCTTTACTTTCAGGATTAGGGCAGGGTGATGTGCACGACCTGCCCGTCAAAGACCTGGCTGAGATAAAATGTGCCGTCGGGCAACGGCAAAACGGATGCCGGAAAATTGAGCGACTCCAGCACCGGCTCCAGCGTGCCGTCCGGCAGCAGGCGGCTCAAACGACCGCTGTTGGGTTGGTATCCCTGGCCGGTAAAGCAGGAGTCATCCGGCCTGAATTTGGCAAATTCCAGCAGCCAAAGTGTGCCGTCCGGCCCCCGGGCGATGTCGATGGGCATATTCAACCCACCAATTACGGTGCGCTGGTTGCGATTTTCATCAATGGCCACCAGCAGCCCGCTTTCGGGCGGATAGGGGCAGCCGCCAAAAAGCGTTACGTAATATTCATCACCCACCCGCAACAGGCCGGTCGGCACCGGGTCGATGGTCACTTTGTTGCTGTCAGCCGTAGGGTCCGGCAGGCGGTCAAAACGGTGGAAGAAGTGGATGGTGCCGTCCGGATTTTCTGTGGCCACGCCGTTGCCGCTGGCATCGGTCACTACCGGGACGCCGTTGGCGTCGAACACCAGGTCAAACGGGTTGATCAGTTGCACGTTGTTCAAGCGGAGCATCTCCGGGGTGAGTTGCTCAGAAGTGAGCGGCGTGTCAGGAATATCCAGGCCGGCTTGCTGTTGGGCAGCGGTGAGCGGCAGCGTCCACAAATGGCCCTGAATGAAATTGCCCAGATAGATTTTGTCACCGTCCGGAGCCAGAGCCACCATGTTGACTCCGGCCAGATCACCGGCGTCGCGGCTGCTGGGAAAGCCCGAAATCAGACGGCCCTGTGAGCCATCTGGTTTGATGAGGCTGACCCCGCCGCTGTCATCTCGCTCGCCGGTGCCGGCTTCGGCCACCAGCAGGCTGCCGTCGGGCAGCGTGGCCAGGCCCAGCGGCCCCAGCAAGCCTTCGGCCACAACTCGAATTTGGGGTTCGGTTGCGGGTTGGTCAATTATATTACAGGCAGTGAGTGCGGCAATTATCAATACGGCGGTCA
>CAYWSS010000336.1:0-6735 GCA_964460505.1 uncultured Caldilineaceae bacterium
GAACGCGCCTCTGCGGAGCTCGCGTTCTGGTTCGTTTTGGTGTGCTAGCGGCGCGCAAAACAGGGTCATATTTTCATCGCCAATAAATTTGTCAATATGGCCGCCGTAGCGATCAATAGAGCCGCCGAGCCGCTCGAAACAGGCATTGATTAAACTGCGCATTTCTTCCGGGTCCAGTTTTTCGCTCATGGCGGTGAAGCCGGAGATATCGGCAAACATAATGGTGACTTGCTTGCGTTCCCCCCGCAAGGCTGATGCCGAAATATCTCCATGGGGGAGTCCTGCCAATTGGTGGTGCAGCGCAGCCAGGCTAATATCAACGACGGCGTTGCCCAATGCAGCGCGTTGGCTGTTCAGGGTGGTGATAGCTTGTTTAATTTCTTGCCGGTTCATTGGCTGAAGTCCTGCGCAGAAATAGAGTTTACAGGAATTTAGTAAGTTGTAGAGCCTGGTGAGTTTCGGTCAAAAATGAGGCTCATCAGTTTTTACTAACTCACCTAACTCACCTAACTCACCTAACTTCATATAGCATTCCAGAAAAGTTTTCGCCCAACGATTTACGGATGTTATTTAGGAAAAAACGCAATATCGCAAAACCCGGCAGGTTACAAGTGACCGGCACTTAAAATATAGATACAGGTCTGCTTTCAGTGGCCCTAAAAGTGCCGGTCACTTTAATTTACCTGATGACTTTTGCGGTATTGCGAAAAAGCTTTTCTGGAACTCTCTAACTCTTTAAATTTTATGGTTTGTAATGAATTGTAGCATAAATTATTTAAGGAAAAAAGGGGATTTTTGGGGGATTGGCGAAGGCTCTCCGGGAATTCGGGGGATCAAATTATCCGTATTGGGTGTTGCGTATCATGAAAAATACGCAATACGCAACACGCAATATGTTGTTAATCCCTTGAAATCCTGAAGCCCCACAATATTTAATCGGTGTTGATCACTTCTTCTTCAATCTGAATACGATATTGAAAGTTGTTGGGATCAGTGTTGTGATCAACTTTTACCTCAAACGTTGAGGTATCGTTGGCAGCAATAATGCCCTGGTCGGCGTAGCTCCAGCCGGTGTTGATCACGTTGTGGTCGGCATCGTACAGGGTAACAATCAATTTGGCCAGGGCCGGTGTCTGCCCAATATTCTGAACTGCGCCATCCACAATCAGCCGGTTATCCCGGATGCTGCTGTTCTGGCTGACCAGAATTAGTTTTTGCTCAACCAAATCTTTAGATAGCTCACCTTTAACGCGCAGGCTGTAATTGCTAATATTCTTCCACTGAGATTGGCGTAAGGCAATAATATCAAATGGGGCCGTGCCACCCGGAAAGATGGTGTCGGGCGCGGTAAAGGTTAACTTGGTGCCGATGGCATCGTTATTTGCATTGTACAGCCTGGCCAATACTTCAACGTATTCCATCGGCGTATTGGTATTGTTTCTAACCTCTCCCACAATATGAAACCATCCCAGAGTATCAACGTAACTTTTGTGGTTGATGACTTCCAGTTGGCCGGGAGCAGCAGTTTTGGCGACCGGGCGCGGGGTTAGAGCAACCGGGGTGGACGTTTGGGCCGGCGGCGTTGAGGTTGGCGGTTTGGGTGTATCGCTGGGTTGGATAGCCACCTCCTGAGCCGACGGCGGCGCAGCGGTGACTGTAGGCAGTAAGGGGATGGGCGTTGGAGCGGGCCTTTCATTTTCTGATGACGGTGTTGCCGGGGGCGAAGGGATAGCTAACTGCGGGGTGGCGGTTGCAAAATTTACGACCGAACCTTGACCCGCGTTACTTGCCTGCACCGGGTTGTTGTCGGTCGAGTTGTTGGAAAAAAGAAAGCTGATAACAAGATAGCCGGCACAATTAAATATAATAAAAAGGGCTGTTGCAATCAGCCCAAATAAAATGATTCGAGAAACGTTACGCAAAAAAAACTCCTGTTGTGTTACGGCGAGTAGTTACCCGGCAAAATTGTACTACCGCCCATTATCGATAGCAAAAAGACCGGTCTGAAAGTTGGCTGAAGGGCGTGATCTATAACAGTACGTAGGGTTTGCGTAGGATTTACGGATAGTTAGCATAGAAGTTGCGTCAAGTTAAACCTTAAGACGGGTGCTATACTTTAGAACGTCAATAAAAAATAGTTGACGCTCTCTTCTCCTCCTTTTGGAAAGGCCGGGTCGTGGCAGCCCGGCTTTTTCGATTCTTGGGCAAGAAAATCAAGACCGGGGTATCAGCCTGATACCCCGGTCTTTTATTTACCTGAATTGTAACTACTTAGGCACACACCTTTGAAACCGCTACAGTAGCGCCCTTTTGCCGTTTTTACCCCCCTCAATCCCCCCCGAATCGGGGAGGAAGTTAAGTCCTCCCCCCTCCTGAGGGGGGAGTTAGAGGGGGGTAAGTAGTTACCCTGAATTTAATAATAACGGCGTGATTTTGCGCTACGCCGCTGCCATGGCCAGGGCCTGCTCAAGGTCACCGATAATGTCGTCAATATGTTCGATGCCGATGCAGAGCCGAATCATATCGGGGGTGACACCGGCGGCAGTCAGTTCCGTTTCGGTCAACTGGCGGTGGGTGGTGGATGCGGGGTGCGCGGCCAGCGATTTGGTATCGCCGATGTTGACCAGCCGTTTGAACAGGTTGAGCGCATTGTAAAATTTAACGCCGGCCTCAAACCCGCCTTTGATGCCAAACGTCAGCAGGCCGGAGGGTTTGCCGTTGGTGTATTTTTGGGCCAGCTCATAGTACGGCGAATCGGGCAGGCCGGCAAAGCTAACCCACGCCACGGCATCATGGTTGTTAAGATAGTTGGCTACGGCCAGGGCGTTGTCGCAATGGCGTTCCATGCGCAGGGGCAGGGTTTCGATGCCTTGCAAAATCAGAAAGGCGTTGAGCGGGCTGAGGGCCGAGCCGGTGTTGCGCAGCGGCACGGTTCGGGCGCGGGCAATAAAGGCCGCCGGCCCCATGGCTTCGGTGTAAACCACGCCGTGGTAGGAGGGCTCGGGATTGTTGAGCATCGGGAAGCGGTCCGGGTGTTGATCCCACGGAAAATTGCCGCCGTCAACAATAACGCCACCCAGCGAATTCCCGTGGCCGCCCATGTATTTGGTCAGAGAGTGAACCACAATGTCGGCCCCGTAATCAATGGGTTTGATTAGAACGGGCGTCGCTACAGTGTTATCGACAATGACCGGTACACCGTGTTTATGGGCCATGATGGCAATGGCTTCCATATCGACAATGTTGCCGGCGGGGTTGCCGATGGTTTCGCAGTAGACGGCAGCGGTTTTATCATCAATTAGCGCTTCCAGGCTGGCCGGGCTGTCGTCTTTGGCAAAACGCACCTCAATGCCCTGTTTGGGCAGCATGTGGGCAAACAGGGTGTAAGTGCCGCCGTACAGCAGCGGAACGGACACAATGTTGCTGCCGCTTTCGGCAATGTTCAGAATAGAGTAGTTGACCGCAGCGCTGCCCGCGCTGACGCCCAGTCCGGCAATGCCGCCTTCCAGCTCGGCCACGCGCTTTTCCAAAACATCGGTGGTGGGGTTCATGATGCGGGTGTAAATGTTGCCCGGCACGATCAGATTAAACAGGTCTGCCCCGTGCTGGGCATTGTCAAACTCGTAGGCAACGGTCTGGTAAATGGGAACCGCCACCGCCTTGGTGGTGGGGTCGGTCTCGTATCCTGCATGAATTGCGATGGTTTCCGGCTTCATTAGTGTTTGTTCTCCTTTTTTATTGTATTTTGGCCCCGAAAAAAATTATTGCGTATTTCGTATTGTGTAAGCAATTTGCAGGTAGCAGAGTGGCATGCTTGGTGATTTTGATCGTTCCGGATTTGAATCCGGAACGGGTAATTCGTCGGCTTAAGCCGGTTTACTATCCGGTTACGGGGGAATCCCCGTAATCATCACGTGGTACGTAGTATGATTTTAATAACATAATCACTTTACATAGGATTGCCCAACAGTATCTCTCTGCCCCCCCGCACCCCTGCCCCCCTGCGACCTGTGACTTGCACCTAACTATCCCGCCAGCCCAGAGGGTCATTGGGGTCAATGCCCTCCACAAAGGGCATGCGGCGGTCGATGTTGGTGAGCTTGTAAACCAGCCCCAGCCAGTTGTTGAAAAACGCGCGCCCCGTGTCTCGCCAGGTGTTATCCAGCACCGGGCCAAGTTCCTCTTCCGGGAACGGCGGCGCGGGTTCACTCTGGTGCATGGCCACCAGCGCTGCTTCCTGATATTTATCGGCAATTTTGGCGGCTTCTTCTGAGAAATAATTGAATGGGTGAGAGGGGTACTCTTCCCGTTTGCCGTTAAGAAAACGCATCACTTCCCGCTTGTACTCCTTGAGCAGGCTGTGATAATCATATTCGGGATGCCCTTGCAGGAAGACAATACGCAGTTGATCAGCACTGACGGCCATGTGAACCCCGCCCACTCTGCTTTCTATCAACACCGTCAGGCCCGCGTCTTCAAACTGCTTGCGGGTAATGGCGTTGTACCGCGAGTGAGGCACATCGAAGCGGGTGTTGATACCGCGCAGCAAAGGATGTTTAAATTGGGTCACACGATGGCTGTACACCCCCCATCGCTTGCGCGGCAGGCGCATGCGTTCGATGCCATACAGGTATTTAACCAGCGCGTGCGTAGCCAGGCAGGAGCAGAGTACCGAGGTGACATTTTCTGTGGCCCAGCCAATTACCTCTTTCAGCGGCTCCCAGAAGGCTTCCTTTTCCAGCCGGGGTTGGATAATGTTGGCTCCGGTAATGATAAGCGCGTCAAGCCCGTCTTTTTGAAGCTGCTCAAACGGCAGATAATAGTGATCAATATAGGCCTGAGTTTCTGCGCCGCGCTGCAATCCGGGCACCGTAAACGGATGAACATAAAACTGGGCAATCTGGTTGCTGCTCCCCACCAATCGCATAAATTGGCGTTCGGTCACGTGCAGCGCGGCGTCGGGCATCATATTTAAAAAGCCAATATGCAATTCGCGAATATCCTGCCGCATCGCTTCCTGGAGCGTTAAGACTTCTTCCCCTTTGTCGCGTAGGTAATCAAACGAAGGCAATGGTTTATGGGCTACAAGAGGCATAATTACCGGTTCCTTTTAGATAAGTGGGGAGGCGAGCAGGGTGCAGGTGGCAGGTTGTAACCTGTAACTTGCACCCTGCACCCTGAATGAAATCGCCCCCCGAATTTTCTGATATTCAACAAAATTGTAATCGATTGTAATGTCGCCTCATCAATCGCGCAAAAATTGCAACCTGTGCAGTTAACGAATCTGGGTTTATCGTAAGGTTCAAGCTGATATTTTTTATCGCAAATACCGCAAATGGGCGAACACTTGCACCTGCGGGCAGTGCAGGCGTGGGGGCAAATAATTTCAAACATTTTTACTTCGTAACTTCGTAACTACCCCCCCTCTGGCTCCCCCTCATGAGGGGGGAGGATTTAACTTCCCCCCCCGATTCGGGGGGGGATTGAGGGGGGGGAAAACGGCAAAAGGACGCTACTATAGTGGTTTCAAGGGGGCATACCTGAGAGTAATTACTTTACTTCAAACTATTCACAAAATTCGCGATTAAATTTTTCTTCCGGCAGGTCGAATTGCTGTCAAATTTGTAGGGTGCCCGTTAACACGTCGCCAAATTTGTAGGCACTGCGCCGATTTGCCTCCATTTTTCAAATCTGTCACTTTACAGTACACTCACCCTTTAAATAAATTCTATCCTGATTAAAATACCGGAGTTCTCTCGGAAAAGCCTTCTGGTTTAAATTTTGCACGCAACACGCAAAAGACTTTTCGGGAAGGCTCTTTGATAATTTCAGAGGTGAAATTTTGAGCATCGATTTTGCAAAAATTATCGCAGATGAACTAAAGGTGCGCTCTGCCCAGGTGGCTCGCTCCATCGAGCTGTTTGACGCCGACAACACTGTGCCCTTTGTGGCCCGCTACCGCAAAGAGGTCACCGGTGGCCTGGACGAGGAGCAGCTTCGCACCATTTTAGAGCAGCTAACCTACTTGCGTAGTCTGGAAGCGCGCAAGGAAACTGTGCTCAACACCATCGAGGAGCAAGGTAAACTGACCGCCGCGCTCCGGGCCGGCATCGAAGGGGCGGACACCTTGCAGGAGGTAGAAGACCTGTACCTGCCCTACAAACCCAAACGCCGCACCCGGGCCACCCTTGCCCGCCAACGGGGTCTGGAGCCGCTGGCCGAACAGATGCTGGCCCAGAAAACAACCGGCGGTAATCTGGATGAAATTGCCGCCGCGTTTCTCAATGACAAGGTAGAATCGCCGCAGGAGGCGCTGGCCGGCGCCCGCGATATTATTGCCGAAAAGGTGGCCGAGGATGCCGGCATCCGGGCCAGTGTGCGCAGCCGCACCCGCCGCGAAGCGTGGCTGGCGGTGACCGCGGCCAACGAAAGCAAAGACCCGCGCGGCGTATTTAAAGATTATTACCAGTACCGGGAACCGCTCAATAAAATTCCGCCGCACCGTTTTTTGGCCATCAACCGGGGCGAGCGGGAAGGCGCGCTGAAAGTGAAGCTGGAGGGGCCGGACGAGGATTTGATTGCCCGCCTGCAGCGGCAGGTTGTTACCAATCCCCGCTCTGTATTTAGCGACCACATCCGCGCAGCCGTGGCCGACGGCCACAAGCGGCTGCGTGGCCCCCCCATTTAAACAGAGCTGCGCGGCCGAGTGGCCCGCACCTCACGCGAGCCAGCGGC
>CAYWSS010000337.1:0-6705 GCA_964460505.1 uncultured Caldilineaceae bacterium
GCAAACGTACTTTAGCAGAGAGTTGCCTGACTTCCAACTCATTTTGGTCACACCCATATAATTTGACCTGAAGATGGCTCCGTGTTATACTAGCGCCCGTCACAATTGAATAGTTGTTGCCAAAAATTTAACTGGTAACCAATTTTACTTTGTCGTGAAGGTACATGCCGAGGTAGCTCAGTTGGTAGAGCATTTGACTGAAAATCAAAGGGTCCCCAGTTCAAGTCTGGGCCTCGGCACTCCTCAATTTTGGGGAATCGTCTAATGGTAGGACAGCGGCCTTTGGAGCCGTTGTTCAAAATCCACCCCAAAGTCGTTAGAAAATTTTGAGGGTTTTGTTTTAAGTTTTTTTCCATTAACCACTTTTTGACCAACTAAACAAGTATTGTTCTGTTTAAAGTTTAATTTTCACCGGGTCAAGCCCCGGCCATTTGATTGATACAAAAAAAGCCCTGCCCGTAACCCGGCAGGGCTTTTTTGTCCGCTATGGAGGTTCCAATGCCGAACCAAACCTATATCCCCCTAAACGAAGCAGCCAAAAAATGAGGGTGTGGAGGCGATACCATAGGGAAAGCCGGAGCAGCCGTTGTTGAAAAAGGGACAGGTACCCAAGGGGTCACTTTTTTGGGCGGCGGTCAGGGGGCAGCGCCACTTGAGACACATCTCCTCCTCTCAAGGAGCAGTCACAAGGCGATATCTCTGGGCTTAAAGCTCATGAACCTGAAATCATGCTTAAAGGGTGATTCGCCAATTCTCTCAATTTGACCCTTGCCCAGCTTAAAGCGGTAGCGGTTGGTAATGGGGTCGGGCACGCGGTGAACCAGGCTATTGGCCGGGCTGCCGGGATAAAGGAAATAGGTAAAGATAAGGCCCGGTGGCACAGCCCCGGTGACAATCGCTACCGCCTGAACTTCTCCCCGACCGATCCGGATGTGCCCGTTTTCCAGCAGCCAGGTAAAGTTGATCTCATCTCCTTTGACCCGATTAAAACCCCGGGTCTGGATCAAAACATCGTCACTCCACATGCGAATTTGGTCGCCGCTTTCAATCCCGTAGGCAGCGGCGTCGGCGGGGTTGATTTCGGCAAAAGTGTCAGGCCAGCGATTTTCTATATATGGTTTGCGGATGTCGTCAAAGGCGGATTGCCAGATTTCGTTGATTCGCCCGTTGGTAATCCAGAACTCGCCTTTGGCCCGGTTGGGTTTGATTCGCGCGTAGAAGTCGCTAAAAAGTTCCCACGGTGTTTTGATAAAGAGCGCTCTGCCGCTGTGGCTTCTAAAGTGGGTCAGCCATTTATTGTGGAGGGTAGGGCCTTCCAGAGGACCCAACGCCAGGGTTGAGTCGTGGAGCCGTTTGGTGCCGGCCAGCGCGCCGTTTTCAACTCGGATGGGGCACTGGATGCCGGTGGTACCCAGTTGTCGCAAAGCTTCGTGGCCCTTTTGTCCCTCACTTTTGGCTTTCCAGACCAGGGCAAAATAGTCCAGAATCCCGCCCCGGCTAAAGCGGGCCGCTTCTTCAAAAATATCATTGCCGGTTTCCCACTCAAAACCTTCAAAGCCCATCTTTTGGGCAAACCGGCTAATGGCCCACCAATCGGGCATGGCTTCGCCGGGGGGATCGTAGAACTTGCTGTAGAGGCGCAAGCGACGTTCGCCGTTGCAGCGCGAGCCATTGTGTTCGCCCCAGGCTGCGGCGGGCAGAACGATGTCGGCAAATTCAGTCCCCATTGGTTCAACCGGGTAAATCTCGGAGTTGACCACCACCATGCCCCCACTCTCTACCCGCCGAATGAGGGCGTCGATAATCTCCTGCCGGACAGTGCTGGTAATCTGGTGAGGATTGTTAACGGTCATATCCCGAAAACGTTGGGCCAATTCCTGACTGGCAGCCATTGCTGCGGTCCAGGTCGTGCCGATAACCCAGGCAAAACGAACATTTCCGGCTTCGACCCAGCGATCAAGGTCGATTTCGATTTTGCGCCGGCCGGGCAGCTTTTCGGGTGATTTATCACGGGGATAAGCGGCGGCCTTCATCCAGCCGCGCTGGTGGCCTCCCAACCGGGCAATGACCTGACCGGGCCGGTTGCCGGCGCCGCACAGCAGCCCCATCGCCGTGTAGCTGGCGGTGTTGAGATAGTTGTTGCTCCAGTAGTTTCCTTTTTCAAGCGCAAAACTGGCCTTGGGCCGCCGCCCGCCGGCCCCGGTGAGCATTTCGGCAGCTTGTCTTATTTTGTCCTGCGGCACGCCGGTGATTTCGCCGGCTTTGGCCAGTTCGGCCCACGGGTAATTTAGCAGCCACTCTTTGTAACCGGCAAAATCGGTACCGAATTGGCCCCAGGTTGTGCGCCACTGCCAGGGGGTATTGCGCGTGCCCCGCCCCATGCCGGCCTCAATATCCCACTTGGAGGCCAGCCATTTATCAACAAATTCCCGATCTTCCCAACCGTTTTCCAGGATAAGGCGACTGATGGCTAAATGGAGCAGGGTGTCGCTGCCGGGAGTCACTTGCAGGAAAAGCCCGCCGTTGGCCTCGGCAAAGGCTACCCCGGCTGTACGACGCGGCAGCGCCATAATCAGTCGGGGGCCTTTCATCATATATTCGGTAAAAATAACGGTTTTGCTTTCAAAGGGGTCGGTGCCGGAGATAAAAAGCACCTCGGCCATTTGCCAGTCATCGAAACTGGCGTTGAAGTTAATCAGGCCGCTGTCGTCCAAACCGGCGGTGTCGGCCCCCATAGCCGGTTTGTCGTGTTGGGAAAAGGCCGGTGTTTTAATAGCCCCAAAGGCCAGTTTGGTGATGGCAAAGGTGTTTTCAAAGAATTCGTAGGAATAGGTTTTCATAGCCCAGGCTGCTTCGCCGTGATTGGCCAGCACGTGTTGGCTGACAGCCGCCATAACCTCCAGAGCCGTATCCCAATCCACTCGCGTCAGGGTGCCGTTAATTCTGATTTGGGGGTAGAGCAGGCGATCTTTGGTGGGAGTTTGGGGATTGTAGCACTTTAGCGCCAAAGTTCCCCCTCGAATGGAGTGGTTTCCGCCGCGATTGACAACCCGCATTTCGTAATCGGGCACAATTACCGCATGGTGGTCCAGGCCATCAACCTTTACGATGTTGTGCTGGTTGGGGCTGATCCATGGAGTTTCCATGCTTCCGGGGAAGTTGGCTCCCAGAGCATTTTCTCCGGGCCGGGGACCACCCTCTCGACCCGCCGGCCAGGTGTAGACTTTGTAACCACATCCAACGATGCAGTAATCGCAAACGGTAGTATGAACCCTTGCGTCTGTTGGGGGCAAGGGGATTTTATCCAAAGGGATGTAATCTAACGGCATCCTATATTCTCCTCGTATAAAATGTTCGCAGTCAGGCACACAATGAAATAAAGTGCCGGTTAACGCCGCTCCGCTATCGCTACGAGGCTGACTGCCAACATTACCTATCTGCCTCAAGTTGGCTCAACCAGATTATTATAATAGCCAAAAATTAAACCCAGTACACCGGCAGCATAAATATCATCGCCCTCAGTCTCCAGAACAATTTGGGGCAGGCCCATGGTGGCGTGTCCACTGACTACCATACCGTGACGGGTCAGGTCAAACGTGGTCCAGTGGATGGGGCAGGGGCCAACCACCCCCACCTGGGCGTTAAACTTGCCTGCCAGCGGCCCGCCCTGGTGGGTACAGAGGTTGTTAAACGCAACCACATCCCTGTCCGGCCCGACACCGCCGCCGGCGGGTTGGCCCAACTTAATCAGGAAGTTGGCGGCATTGGGATGCTCCCAGGGGTAATTAAAGGCCACTGCCTTGCCAACCCTGAGCCGGCTGATCTGCCCGACCGGTTGGCGGGGGTATCCGGCAATTTGAGCCTGCATTCGGGCGGGAATATCCTGGCGGCGCATCCAGTGGGGGATAGACAACATAGTGATGACAGCGCCGGCGCCAAAAAGAAACTGGCGGCGGTCCAGCATAACGCTGGAATTAGTGGCATTGCAGGGCGGTTTATTGGGCGTCAATTTGGTTTGGGGCGGTACAGATTGTTTTGTCATAAACACCACACCTTTTTATTGTTTGGGGGCTAAAAAATTGCCGTAGGGCGGCAGTTCCGGCGCTCTGTCTGTTACAGGGTCGCCGCACAGGCTTCTCAGGAAAGCAGCCAGATCATTTTGCTCGGGGGCGCTCAGGTTAAGAGGCTGAAGCAGCCGGCTTTTGTTGGGCGTGTCGCCCCCGCCGGCATTGTAAAAAGCAACCACTTCTTCCAGAGTGCCGATGCTCCCGCTGTGCATGTAAGGAGCTGTGTAGCAGAGATCGCGCAGGCCGGCGGTGCGGAATTTACCCCGATCCTCATCGCGTTTGGTCATATAAAAGAGGCCGAGGTCCCGACTTGCAGTACGGTACATCTCTTCGGGGATGCCTTTGGCCCATTGCTCGTAGCGAAAGGTAATCTGCTTAAGCGGGCTACTGAGAAAATCCGCGCTCAGGGGCACCCCGGTGGCATGATAACTGTCATCGCTGGCCAGGGGGCCGTTGTGGCAGGCAATGCAATTGGCCTTTCCCCGGAACAGCTCAAACCCACGTTTGGCGGCGTCGGAGATGGCCACCTCATTGCCGGCCAGGTAAGCATCAAAGGGGGCATTGCGGCTAACAATGGTGCGCTGGTAGGTGGCTACCGCCTTGAGAGCGTCATCCCAGTGGGGGTACCCGGTTCCAAAAACAGTGCGGAATCGCTCAACGTAGTCCGGGATTTGGGCCAGACGTTCTTCGGCCAGGGCCTTGTCTATATTGCCGGCGATGGCCCCGCCCCAGGCCCCGCTGTTTTGTGCCTCGATACTCTTTTTGTTTCCGTCCCAATTTAGCTTGGTGTAATAGGCTACGTTGAGAATTGTCTGAGCATGGCGCCAGTGACTGGTTCCCGACCTGGAAAAAGAGATGCCGGCGGGCGTGCCCCAACCGGTTTCTGCCGGATGGCAACTGCTACAACTGATAATGCCATCTGCCGACATGCGCGGGTCGAAAAAGAGTAATCGACCCAGTTCTGCCTTCTGCGGGGTGATGAGGTTGTCGGGTGGCACAGACACCGGCGGCAGAGGTGCCAGGGGGGGCGGTTCACTTTGGTTAGCAGGGGAGGGGGGCGGTTGATAACTAACCTGGATCGGCATCGAACTTTCCAGAGGCAGGAGTTGATAGTTGGGCAAGGCGGGGATTTCCACCGGAACCGGATCGCTGCTCAAACTTTCTAAAAAGGCGACCACCTGCTTTATTTCAGCATCGGTCAGGCCGAGAGGCCTGAGGTTAGCCGTTTGATTCGGCCCGCCGCCTTGGTTGTAAAAGCGAACGACATCTTCCAGCGCAGCCAGGCTGCCGTTGTGCATATATGGCCCGGTACGGCCTGTTTCTCGCAGGCCGGGGGTGCGGAATTTGCCCCAATCAGCCCGATCTATAGTCAGGGCATAAAGCCCCACGTCTTGGCGTAAGTTACGATAATCAGGTACGCCCAGAACCCGAAAGAAACGGCGAAAAGTGACATAACATTCGGGGTCTTCCAGCATAGCCGGATTGGCGGCGACGCCGGTGTTGTAAAAATCACCATCACTGAGAAGATTTCCGGTGTGGCAACTGCTGCACCCGGCCTTTCCGGTAAAAAGAGTCAAGCCGGCCCGGCTCTCTTCCGAGAGGGCTGTACTGTCGCCGGCCAAGTAGCGGTCGTAAGGGGTTGCCGGTGAGTTGAGCGATTGAACATAAGCGGTAATGGCTTTCAGCGTTTTGCCAAAGCCGGGGCCACTGCCAAAGGCTTTATTGAACAGGTCGACATAGGCCGGAATTTGGTTAAGGCGTTCCACCATCAGCCGGCCATCGTTGCTCATAAAATGCGCTTCAGTTAAATGGTCACGAACCAGAGTGGGCATATCGCCGCCGTCCATCCGGCCATCCCAATAAAGATAACTGTTGTAAACGGTGTTGTAAAGCGTGGGCACGTTGCGGAAATATTTGGTAGAGGGATAACCCCGGCTCAAAGCCTGGCCGTCGGTAAAAGCCTTGTCCGGCTGATGACAATTGGCGCAACTGATGGAACTGTTGTTAGAGAGACGCGGGTCGAAAAACAGAATTTTACCCAGCGCAATCTGTACTTCTCCAGCCGGCGCTTTAGGAAGCGGCATAAATGGCTCCAGGGCGGATTCTGCCGGGAGTGTGGCATCCAGATGCAGCTCTGGGGCGGGTTGCGCCGGTGGCGCAGCGCCCTGAGTCGGCTCAGTCGTAGAGACCGTGTCCGGGGCAACTTCCTGCAGGGCAATTTCCTGCCCCGTACCCAGAGCGGATAAATAGTTTACAATCGCATCCAGTTCAGCCTCGTTTAAGCTGCCGGTGGCGTACGGCGGCATCACGCTCCGGGGGCAAGTGCCCAAAGGACATTCCGGGGCAATAAAGGCATCAGGTTCCAGAATAGACTGACGGATATACTCGGTGGCGCCGGTGCCGAAAACGCGGCCGGCAGCGGTAACTCCAATGCCTGATAAATTTGGCCCCACCTGGCCCTTGGCGCCGGGCAAGCCGGGGATGGTGTGACAGGTGGCGCAGTCTCCCTTGTTAAAAGCAGCTAAAATTTCTAACGGAGACTCTGGCGCAGATGCAGGTTCCGGAGGCGCAGCGCCGGGAATTTCGCGGGCGGCTGAAGGAATTGGTTGTCCAGGGCGCCATGATCTAATTGCGGGGC
>CAYWSS010000338.1:0-6703 GCA_964460505.1 uncultured Caldilineaceae bacterium
GAACATAACGCCGGCGGCTCTGGCGTTGACCATTTTTTGCACGCCGACGCTCATATATACTTTTTTGTGGGGAAATCCTTTCTCGATGCGATAGGAGATAGCCCGGCCGGTGTACAGGCTGGACCAACACTTGCTGACGTGTCGCAAAACTTCATCGATGCCAACAACCCACAAAAAGGTGTCTTGCTGGCCGGCAAAACTGGCCCCCGGCAGGTCTTCGGCGGTGGCGCTGGAGCGAACGGCCACAGGGAGATTTTCGATTTCCCTGGCACTGGCCGCCAGGGCAAGTGTGGATTTTTGATTTTGGATTGGCGTGCATTTCCGGCAGAGATCGGTGTAAGCCTGGCGGATGGCTTGCTCGATATTGGAGGGCATAGGGGTTTGTTCGATGAGGGTACGGATGGCCTGGCTGGTGGCCTCTATACCTTCAACGTTTTTGGGGTCAAGTTTTTCCAGGAGCGTGTGGATTTGCCGGCCAAGATTGTTGGTTGCCAGCATTTGTTGGTAGGTATCGGTGGTGACGGCAAAACCGGGAGGCACGGGCGCATCAGCCTGGATCATACTGCCCAGGCCGGCGTTTTTGCCACCTACCCTCGCGTGGGCGTCGGCATCGCAACGCTCAAAGGAGAGCGTATAGCGTGAATCGACCGTCATTGTCCTTCCCCTCGATTTTTATTAATTTTTTATTCTATCTGTCCATCCAGTTGATAAGATGATTTATATCGGGCAGTACCAGGTTGGGTTTCATCTCGTCCGGGGCGGCGTCGGCTTGCTCTTGAGTGGTGACGCCGGTCAGCACCAAAATGGAAAAGAGACCGGCATTGTTACCCATAGCAATATCGGTGCCAAGCTGGTCGCCAATAATCGCGCCGCGATCGGGCGTAGTATCCAATATATTCATCGCCATCTTGCCGGACCAGGGCGAAGGCTTGCCGGTAACGAACGGCTCCTGGCCGGTGGCATAGGCCACCGCTTTCACCATTGGGCCTGTGGCCGGTACAAAGCCATTGGCCGTTGGCACTTTGGGGTCGTAATTAGTGGCGATGAACTCGGCCCCATTCCAGATGGCCCGGCAAACGGTGGCGAGCCGCTTTTGGTCAAAGTTGTTGTCTTTGCCCATAACCACCACTTCGGCCCGGTCTGCCTGCTCAAAATCGAGCAGTTCCAGCTCTTTGGCCTTTAAAGCCTCAATGAGGCCCACATTGCCCACCGGCAGAATTTTGCGGCCGGCGTGTAACTGCGCCGTGGCCTCAGCCGCAATAAGAGCAGAGGTCATTACTTCCTGCGGCCTGGCCTTGATGCCCATCCCGGCCAGGCGCTTAACCCAGAAAGCGATAGTGTTGGAGTTGTCATTGGTAAAAAAGGCAAAATGAATGTCTCGCCGGCGCAATTCGGCTAAGGTATCCAGCGCGCCGGGTAAAACTTTTTTGCCCCGGGCTACGGTTCCATCAATATCGAAAATTATACCATCAAAAGGGTTTTTTCCTCGTTCCCAAACCGGAGTTTGGGAACGAACTGGGAAAGGGTTTGTCATAATCTAAAGCCCCAACGAAGACCAGCGCGCCTCTACCTTTTCTACAACGTCCGGGTCCAGTTCGATGGGGATCGGTTTATTATCCCAATCGTAAGGAATTGTGGCATCAATGAGAAGCCGGCCGGTAATCCACCGCGCATTGATCGGCAGGGACGGATCGAGAGGCGTTGATCTTCCGCGTTCAATAATTTGCGCTCTGTTTGGCTGGGCGCGGAAGCTTAGAGCATACATCACCCGCGATATGTCCCAGGGATCAATGTCTTCATCTACCACAATAACTGTCTTTAACCCGTAAGCGCCCATTTCCGTAGAAATAGCGGCTGTAAGAACCTGATTTGCATGGCCGGGATACATCTGTTTCACTGAGATAATGGCCAGGAATCTACCCGACCCTTCCGGGGGGCAGTAGACCGCTTGAATCCCCGGAATTTTCATAGCAACCAGTTGCTGCCACAGGGTAGAACCATAGGTCAGGGCCATTGTCATATGCGTGTCCGTAACGGCTCTGCCCACCGTCGTGCCCCAGAAAATCGGGTTGTTTCTGTGGGTAACGCAGTTCACCTTAATGAAATTCCTGGGATCGGCTCCCACCCCGGAATAGTAGCCGGTGTATTCCCCAAAAGGTCCTTCATCCATAAAGGCGTCCGCATCCACCTCGCCTTCTACCACAATTTCCGCCGTAGCCGGTACAGGGATGCCATTTGTCTCTGTGTTGACTATTTCAATCGGTTCGCCGCGAATTGATCCGGCCAGATCGTATTCTGAATCAAAGGCTGAGACACGAGCCGCCCCCATCAGGAACATGAGCGGATCGCATCCTACTACTGCGGCTACCGGCATAGGTTTGCCCATAGCCTGGTATTTCTTTAGCATAATGTCCGAGTGTTTGCCCTTGATAAACTGCGTGCCCAGGCGGTTTTTTTCAAGGAGTTGAAGGCGATATGTGCCAATATTAACCCAGCCCGTGTCCGGGTCTTTAGTGATGGTATAGCCGGCGGTTCCAAAAAATCGCCCGCCATCCAAAGGATAAAATTTTGGCACAGGAAATTTGAACAGATCAACATCGTCGCCCATCATGATATTTTCTTTGCAGGGCGCGGTCTCCGGATTGACGAATTTGGGCGGTATTTTTGTATTGCTTTTTTCAACCCAAACCTTCATAAGGTCCACCAATGTTGAATCTATGGGTTGGCCCATAATAAGCGCCAGTCGCTCCGTTGTGGTACACACGCTGGAAATGACGGGGGAGTTGTAATCTTTTACATTCTCAAACAGTAAGGCCGGCCCTTTTTTCTCTTCGTTGAGTTTGGAAATGTGAGATAGCTCCAAATCCCAGTCTACCTCGCCGGTGATCCGTTTAAGTTGTCCTTTCTGTTCAGCAAGCTGAATGAAATCTCTCATATCCTTGATCGACATAATAGTGCACCCCTTTCAAGATTAGTCTGAGAAAATTATGAATTCGGGGATTGGGATTGGAGATTGTTAATTAAAAATCTCCAATCTCCTAATCTCCGGATAATGCTCCTAATTGTTTTGATATTTCAGCCGCCGCCTGGGTGATGGCAGTAATTGTGGCCTGGCTCGGCTCGTTCTGGCTGCGCGAGGTGAAACCAACAATGGTTATAGCCGCTGCAACCTCTTGATAATTGAAAAGAGGCGCAGAAATAGCTTTGACTCCCAATAAATATTCTTCTTGCTCATCAATGGCGTAACCTTGCCGGCGCACTTTAGCTAACTCGGCTTTGTAAAGCGCCGGATCAACTATTGAAGAGGGAGTAAAGGCGCGTAGCCCATATATGGTTATTAATTCATCAACCTCCGCTTCACTTTTCCACGCCAGAAATACCTTGCCAAAAGAGCCGGCCGAAAATGGAATTTGCTGTCCGATCACCGTCGAAACGTGTAGTACGCCCACCGGGTCAATCTTGTCGATAATTGTGATGCGGCTGTTGTAAAACGTACCCAGCAACACAGACTTGGCGATCTGCCGCATCAATGTCTCCATAAACGGCCTGGCCACCCGGCGAATATCCATTTGTTCGTGGGCCAGATGCCCCAACCGGATCAAGGCCGGGCCAAGACGATACTTGCGCGTATCCTCGCTGCGCAAAAGGAATTGATAGTGACATAAAGTAGCCAGAACATCGTGGGCCGTGCTCTTGTTCAACTCAAGCGTTCTGCAAAACTCGGTTAAGGTATACTCATCTTTGCCTGCTTCAAATGCTTTTAAGATTTGTATGGCCCGCTCAACGGCCGAAACCAGTGAAGGCATAATCCCTATCCAATCTGAAGGGTTTGCGTTACGCTTTGTGGTGGAAATGATTGAGTGGTGCGAATGAGTTTCGTATCGACGCACTTGCGTGGTACGCAGTGGCAACGTCAATGATACTCAACTTGCTTGTGCAGTGGCAGTTCTGTATACCGAACGTGTTTCTGAATAGTGGCCCAAGTTTATCATAATAAAGGGTATGTGTCAAGTATGATTTAACCTGCAAATCTCTCTTTTTCTCTACTATGAAAGCCAACGATTTGGACGACAATCAGGAGTGTCAAAGTGCACTTTGACACTCCTGAATAGTACAGGTTCAGTAAACCCGGTGCTGTGGCCGGTCTCCGACCGAGCCACCTAAGCGGGCGCGGTCAAGAGACCGGCCCAAGCGCGATTTTGACGGGTTCACTGAATTTGTACCCTGAATAAGCTCGACTTTCATACAGGCACATGACCAGTGGCGGTCATAGTAGACTATTTTGCAACAGATGCACGGGGCGGGCCTTGCCAGCGTTCAAACAGATCGTAGCCCAATTCAATATCAAATAGATCCACCACCCGATTGACGGTCTGATTGATGATATCATCCAGAATTTTGGGTCGATGATAATAAGCCGGCATAGGCGGCATAATGATGGCCCCCATCTCCGTAACCTGGGTCATCAACCGGAGATGCCCCAGGTGCAGCGGCGTTTCACGGGGAACCAGGACCAACTTACGCCGGTCCTTCAACACTACGTCGGCGGCGCGTACCAGTAGATTATCACTATACGAATTAGCAATGCCCGATAGCGTTTTCATCGAGCAGGGAATGACTACCATTCCTCTGGTTTTGTATGATCCCGAAGCAATGGCTGCCGCAATATCCCCAAAACTGTAGAGTTTATCGGCCAGGCTCTCTACCTGGGCAACAGTGTAATCGGTTTCCAGCACGGTGGTCCGTTTGGCTGCGTTGCTCATCACCACGTGGGTTTCAATACCATCCACTTCACGCAGCACTTCCAGCAAACGAATGCCGTAAATTATGCCGCTGGCTCCTGAAAAACCGACAATCAATTTTTGCACTGGTTTACTCCTCCTTCAAAAAGTCGGTCAATAACGCTGATACGACTTCAAAAAACCATATATCCATTTCTGATCCGTGGCCCGATCGGCCCTGTTGAGGCAGTTCGTCGAGAGCAAACAAACCCATATCAAGCGTTTCTTCTTCATCTCGATGGGCGTGACCGCCGATGATATGCCCCTGATACGCCACAAAAATAACGCCTGTATTGGGCCGCGAGTAAAGCCCCAGCAACCTGTCGATTGCGACTTCGTAGCCGGTTTCTTCCCTGACCTCGCGGGCAGCCCCCGCTTCCAGGGTTTCGTCAATTTCGATGTACCCGGCAGGCGGCGCCCAATATCCCTGAAGCGGATTATTGGCCCGGCGAACCAGCAGAAGTTTTTCTTTCAGCGTGGCGATAACAATGGCAACCGGCACAGGGTTGCGATAGACAATATGGCCGCAGGCCCGGCACACAGGTCGTTCCCGCCCGGCCACATATTCGGTTGTGAGGCGTCCGCCGCATTGAGCGCAGAATTTTATGGCGTTATTCAAATTTCGCTGCCCTCGGTTCTTTGTCTCCAGCCCATTGATACTGCACCCGGCCATCGCTGACCGTCACCAGACCACAATATGGGGGTTCGCCGGGATCGGCGCCAAAACTCAAGCGCAAGAAAGCCCTTAGATTAGCGGAGTGAGTTACACATATATCCCGGTAAACACCCTCAGCCCCGGCTGACCGCTTCAGCCGTTCAGCCACATATGCGTGTATGCGTTCCGCGACCGATTCAGGCGTTTCAACTGCCTCGCCGGGATGAGTCAACCAATATGCCATTGGATCAGAGGAACACCAAAATGAGGAATGAAAGGCAACACAGGCCTCGTAATGAGGGGAGAATTCTTTTTGAAGCCGCCAACGAGCTACTTCAAACAGCGGATGAATCGGGTCGTAGCTCAAACCGTCTAACAGGAATTGAAAATTTTGCAAACGATCATCCACCGCGACGATGGGGATTATGGCAGCGTCCAGCGCCATTCGGCTTAAAGCCCCGGCCAAACCATCACGCAAACCCATCGCTGTCTGACGCGCCCGGCGTGTCGGGCTGCTATGAAAACGTATGGTCTCGCCGGGGCGGATCTGCGCGGCCAACCCCTGCCCAACATCTATTGCTTCCTGCTTACCCTCTGAGGTGAGCGGTTGGTCAGTTTCGTAATCAGGTATCTGTCCGTGGCGAACCAGATGAACGACGGTAGACATATAACAACTCCATTTGCATCTTATTTCAACGGTACTTCATCGCGATGGCCCAGGCCAAGCGAATTATCAATGAAATAAAGTCGCGCCGGCGTAAGTTTATACCAGGCAATTTTGCTCATCGCTTTGGCAATATCGGCCGGCGCTCTGGCCAGGTTTTTCACTATGGTAAACTTGTTTCCGTAGCGAGCAATGGCTGTTGCTCGCTCTATCCCATCAATTTGCTGCGCTTTTCCCTCAAGTTGAACGCCTTTGATCTCAGGCCAATCTTTGTAATCTTCCTGAATTGTGGCCGCCACCCCCGGATAAGCCGCAATATTGCGACTATGCCGGGCGCCGGGGGCTGACAGAAAATAGAAGGTAAAGCCATCGTTGACGTAAAAAACGGCAGCTGCCCATAATCCCTCCGCGCCGGTAGTAGCCAGGGTCATTACATTGTGGGCATCCAGGTAGGTTAGAACCTTTTCAAGCAAAACGTTATTTGTCATTGTTGACGTTTCCTGTCAAAATCCGGGGCAAGTAAGAATGAACCGTTACGGCATCTATGGCAACAGTCCAGGTATAAGCCGTATCAGGAAACCCATTTCTGCCAATTGTCAATAA
>CAYWSS010000339.1:0-6701 GCA_964460505.1 uncultured Caldilineaceae bacterium
CGGGCATAACAAACCATCACCAAAAAGTTCCGTTCTCATTCTGTTTTCAGTATAAGTTCTAAGTCAAGTTGATTTTGACGGGTAGTTAAGCCCCTTGTGGGCGTTGTTACAGCAGTAAAAAGGGCACAAGGCCCAATGCTACACCCGTCAATTAGAACTTGACTTAGAACTAAGTGGATAGCCAAAAACTACTATTAGTTACCCCAGGTGGGGTATCGCTCATCAACGGGGGTACTGGTAATTTGAGTCCACGCCCCGCGAGGAACGTTGGCGGCGGGGGCGGTTGGCGCCGGCAAGGTGTAAATATCCCAACTGTCCCCGCCATTAAAAGAAAAGGCAATGGTAGAGCCGTCCGGTGACCAGATAGGGTCGCGCTCGTCCGCCGGGTCGGCAGTCAGTTGGGTGGCCGGACCACCACTGGTGGGGGCAAGATACAAGTTCCAATTGCCGTCCCGGTTAGAGGCAAATACCAACCACTGCCCATCGGGGGACCAGGCGGCTGGCCAATCATCTGCCGGATTGTTGGTCAGCCGCTGTTGATTGCTGCCGTCGGCGTTCATTGTGTACACTTCAACATTGCCGTCCCTGTCGGACACAAAGGCAAGTTGTTGCCCATCCGATGACCAGGCCGGCCATTCATCGTAGCCCCGGCTGTCCGTCAACTGGATTGGGTTGCTGCCATCGGCTTGCATGACAAAGATGTTAAAGTTACCGGTTCGGCCGGAACTGAAGGCAATCTGGCTGCCATTTGGCGACCAGACCGGTTGTAAATCATCTCCGGCAGATGCAGTCAAATTTACCGTATTTCCGGCGGCATCTATCCCGTAAATATTGCGGCTGCTGCCTTGCCCACCGGGGCCGCTAACAAGCACCTGCCCATCCGGCGAACGGCTTACCCGTTTGTGTTCACCGCGGCCTGCTTCTACCGGCACGGCACGGGTGTTGCCCCCATCAAAATCAAATTGCGAAATGGCCGAGGTCCCCGATACGAACAGCAACGACGGCGGTGGCGGTGTTAGCGACACAACCGCAGACGTGGGCGAAGGCGGCGGCGTAGTTGGCGTGAATGTGGGCAAAGGAGAGGCCGTATTGGTGGCGGTGGGGGTATCGGTTGGCGGCGGCGAAGGGGTTAACGTGGCGGTGGCGGTGGCTGTTGGCGGTAACGGCGTGGGAGAAGGTTCAGCCGTTTCCGTTGGAATGATGACCACGACAGGTGTGGGAGACGGTGGAATTTGTGTGGGAGTATGGGTTGGTGGCGGGGTAAGGCCGGCGGCCGGTTGAGTTGTGGGCGGTGCGGCAGGGGGAACAAGGGAATCTTCGTCGTTGCCGGGGGGGATGCTGCCGGTAATCACCGTACCGGCCCCATTTATCAGAGCGGATGAGTCGAAAGCTGCAACGGCTGTTACCTGCGGGGCCTGGAGTTGGGCAAAGTAATTGGCCAGGGCCAGCGTCAGAACCAGGGCCAGGATAACAAACAAAATTCCCAACAAAATAAATCCAAACCGGCGAATATAGGTTGGCTGGTATCGATGGATTGGCTGAGTAGGGTGCTTTGATTGCAGCCGGCGCGATTTAGGCACCGGCGGCGGAACCAGGACCGGCAACTTCTTTTCCCGAAACTTCGGTTGGGGTGGAGATGCAGCTTTTATCCGGGCAGGGGATTGTGGCATAGCCAGAGTGTCGCCCCCGTCATCTTTTTTCCTGCTGCGCCGGGGGTCCGAGGTCGGCAGGAGCAGCGTATCTGCATCGTCGTCGTCAGCAACAGGCACGTTTTTTTGGGGCGCGCGAGCCGAAACTGCCGTTTTGGATGATCCCATCTCCAGCTTCCCTAAGCGCACTGTTGTTTTGCCGGAAAATTCCGTAACCTCGGGCCGGCGGGAAGTTGCCCGTTGTGGTAACGCCAGATAAAATGTTGAGCCAACATCCGGCACGCTGGAAACCCATATGCGTCCCCCGTGCAGGTCAATCAATCGCTTGCTAATGGCCAGCCCCAGCCCGCTCCCCTGACGCTTTCTGGCCTTGGCACTGTTGCCCCGGCCAAATTTCTCAAAAACCAGCCCGGCCTCCTCATCAGACATGCCAATGCCGGTGTCGGACACAAAAATAACAAGCTGCTTATTGTCATTTTCGGCTCGAATTTTGATAACTCCCTGGTCGGTGTATTTGATGGCGTTATTGACAATATGAAGCATCACCTGCCGCAGCCGGTGCGGGTCGGCCTTAATGGGCAACACATCATCAGCCACATGATGGCGTATCTCTAAACTTTTTTCGCGGGCCAAACCCCTGGCCGTGCCGGCAATCTCGCTGATAAGCTGCCCTACATCAACCGTTTCAAAAGACAAATGGAATTCAGCCCGCTCAACTTCGGTCATTTCTTCCAGGTTGACAGCCATGGTTTTTAGTTGATGGAGTTGTTGCCAGGCCTGCTCTACCATTTCGTGGTGTCCATTGAGCGTGGGCAAATCGCCAATTTTTTCAATGAACTGCTCCAGGTTGGAAATCGATTCATTAAGTTCGCCAATGGTGCCGTCGATGAGGACAGTCAGGTCGTCGTTTTCCCGGGATACTGTGGTTTGCACCAGGCTGACGCTTTTTTCGGCTTCCTTCAACTTTTGCCCCAGTTGCCGAGTTTTCTGCCTGAGCAAATCAAGTCGTTTTTGCGACTGCATCAGCTCCAGGGCGCGTTCCTTGAGCAACATCCGGTTTGCAAGCAGGTGCTTGCCCAACATGGCAAGGTTTTGCCTGTTTAACGCGGCCAACAGCCCGGTTGCACCAGTTATTACCAGCGGGGCAATCAGTGAGCCAATACTGCCACCTGAAAATTGTCCGGAAAGCGATAAAAATAGCAGCACCGCCACTACAATTCCGGCAGTAATAATTAAAATGGCTGCGGGATTTAAAAGAAGCCCGGAGATAATTACAATGGGGATTATTAACAGGTACGGGGTAAATCCGGTAACTGTGCCGGATTGCAGAAACAGCATAAATGCCAGGCCTATCAACTCCAGCACCAGCACGTAAGAGGCAACCACTAAACGACCAACCAGGTACACAGCATACGTAACAACAGCCACCGCAATAAGGGCAACCGCCCAAATAAGCCATGGTGAAAAGATACCATCAAAAATGAAGGCCAGCGCACCGGCAACCACTCCGATGGTTGCCAAACCTAATACGATTTTTTGAAACGCTTCTCTTTGGATCTGTAATACTTCATCGTTCATAAGTTTAGACTTCTGATTGGTTATTTAGGATTATTAATGTACAAAGGTGACACTGTTCAAATAAATACAACGAAACACCGGAGTCACCGGGCAGTAACCTTTGCAATTTCGCCTATTGCGAACATAAGTCACTGATATTAAGGAATGAGAATTAAATAACTTACCCATTTCCTCGTATTGCGTATTACGTACTCCGTAAAGAGCAAAATTATACGCAATATGTTACCGGTTCCAATTGGGCAAGTTATTTACGCACCACTCCCAAGTACCTTAAGATTATCATAAAGATACCCTCAAAAGCAATAGCCAAATGGTTAGGGGTATTTAGTTCCGGTTTGCACAAATAATTTTGACAATAGAGAAGAAGTTGCTAAAATGAAGGCCGGTTGACAATGAAGCTTGGGATCTTAAAACGCATTCGGTCTCAGCAAACGTTTGTGTATCAGGCTTCGCACTTATGCGAGGCCTTTTTTTGTACAAATCACCAATTTGTTGTTGAGCCTCATCTGCCACAGCAATAATTTTTGAGGCAACCTCCTTTGAAAATTACTAAACCCCAAAATGGTTACTTAACTGGTGACGTTTGTCTGGACATAAGATGACAAACGTTACTATCCGAGTTTTCACATCTGCTTTATTCTAATAGAGGCTGCACTTTTACCCTGTGTAAAAGTAGTAAAAAAAATTTATACAACCCAATTATCATAGTAAGGAGTATCTGTATGGCACGTTTAGGAGTGATTTTAACCCTGGTTTTGGCTGCATTATCTGCGGCTCCTGTTGCACTGGCAGCCCCTCTGGCCCAAGGAGGAGTTAGGCCGGCCTTACCATTGTTGTGGTGGCTAATGCCTATTGGTTCAATTGTGGCGCTGGTTGTGGCCTATATGTTGTACCAATCGGTAACCAGCCGGGATGAAGGTACGGAAAGAATGATTGAAATTGCCCAGGCTGTGCGCGAAGGGGCAATGGCTTATCTAAGCCGGCAGTATCGTATTGTAGGCATTGTATTTGTAATACTCTTTGCAATTTTGCTGGTCATGAGCCTGGCCGGGTTGCAAAGCTTTATTGTGCCCTTTGCCTTTATCACCGGCGGCTTCTTCTCAGCATTATGTGGTTTTTTTGGCATGAAAACCGCCACCAACGCCTCGGCAAGAACAGCCTTTGCTGCTCAACACAGCTTGAATGATGGCTTGCAGGTGGCTTTCCGAGCCGGTGCGGTTATGGGCTTGTCTGTAGTTGGATTTGCGCTGCTCGACACCAGCCTCTGGTTTCTGGCTCTTTACTTCCTGACCTCGCTCGACCTGGCTACAATCAGCGTGGTTTTACTTAGTGCCGCTATGGGTGCCTCCACCCAGGCCCTGTTTGCCCGTGTTGGCGGGGGTATTTACACCAAAGCCGCCGATGTTGGGGCCGACCTTGTGGGCAAAGTTGAAGCCGGGATTCCCGAAGACGACCCACGGAACCCGGCCACCATCGCCGACAACGTCGGTGACAACGTCGGTGCCGTGGCCGGAATGGGGGCAGACCTGTACGAAAGTTACGTAGGTTCCATCCGGGCCGCCATCGCCCTGGGGATTGCCGCCGTGGCTACAGCAGCAGCCAACGCCCCGCAGATTCTTGGCGGGTTAAGCGTAGAAGCAGTTCAACTCCGTTTCCTGACCGCTCCGGTGGCGGTGGCCGGTATCGGCGTAATTCTGTCAATCGTTGGCATTTATATGGTACGTACTAAAGAAGATGCCACCATGGGCGATTTGATGAGCGCCCTGACCCGCAGCATCACCATCAGCTCCGTTCTAATTGCCATCGCCGCCATACCTATTATCTATTTGTTGGGTCTACCCTGGACATTCTGGATTGCCGTGGTTACCGGTCTGGTTGTGGGTGAAGTCATCGGCAAGGCCACCGAATATTACACCTCTGACGAATATGCCCCCACCCAGGGAATTGCCGCGCAAGGACAAACCGGGGCGGCCACCGTTATCATCGACGGTCTGGCCGTTGGGATGCGTTCTACCGGTATTCCGGTTATTGCGGTTGTTGTGGGTATCGGATTAAGCTTTTACTTAACCGGCGGCGCATCCAACACCCTGTTGGGCTTGTACGGGGTAGCTCTGGCTGCCACCAGTATGCTCTCTACCTTGGGGCTGACTCTGGCCACCGATGCCTACGGCCCCATTGCCGACAACGCCGGCGGAAATGCCGAAATGGCAGAATTACCCCCGGAAGTACGCGAACGTACCGACCAGCTTGACGCCGTAGGCAATACCACCGCGGCCACCGGGAAAGGCTTTGCTATTGGTTCTGCTGCACTTACTGCGTTAGCCCTGCTGGCCTCCTATCTGGAACAAGTTCGGGCCAGCCTGATTCAGGCCGGAGTAACGGTAATGAAGGTACAGGATTCACTTATCCCGGTTGAGAGCATGAGATTAGAGGATTTTGCCGCCGCATACAAAGTTACCTTGCTCAACCCGGCAGTTTTGATTGGCATTTTTGCCGGGGCAGTAACAGTATTCTTTTTCTCTGCAATGACCATGAGTGCTGTTGGCAGAGCGGCAGGAGCAATGGTTGAAGAAGTTCGCCGCCAGTTCCGGGAAAAGCCCGGTATTCTGAAGGGTGAAGAGAAGCCGGATTACGCGCTCTGTGTAGAAATCAGTACCGCAGGCGCACTAAAAGAAATGGTGGCCCCCTCAATTTTGGCTATAGCTGTTCCCGTAGCAGTGGGGGTTCTGTTTGGGGTGGCCGGGGTTCTGGGCTTGCTAACCGGAGGACTGACCACAGGCTTTGTCATGGCCGTGATGATGGCCAACTCCGGCGGTGCCTGGGATAACGCCAAAAAGTATATTGAAAAAGGCGCCCACGGTGGCAAAGGATCCGATTCACATAAAGCTACGGTTGTCGGCGACACCGTTGGCGATCCCTTCAAAGATACAACCGGCCCCTCCCTCAACATCTTAATCAAGTTGATGTCGATGGTGTCCATTGTATTTGCCGGATTGATAGTAGCCCTTGGCGAAGGTTCTGGAATTCTGGGACTGTTGTTGGGCGGCCGATAACCCGCGATTAAAAACTTATGCAGAAACCCCTAAAGGTCTAAAATAGACCTTTAGGGGTTGTTTTTTTAGGTGCCCCCTACTTTGGCTGATTAAATAGGCTTATGCTAAAATAGCGGCATCAAAAGAAAGCTATTACCCGCCCGTAGTCAGCCTCGCAGCGATAGCGAAGTGGCGGCAGATAGTGTTTTGCTGTGCTGCGGCCCTGACTACAAACATTTTATACAAGAAGGGATAATTTATGTCAACTCAACGTGAGATAGTCTCCACCTCACAAGCGCCCGCCGCAGTAGGACCATATTCTCAAGCGGTGCGCGCGGGCAAGCTGGTTTACACAGCCGGACAGGTCGCGCTGATACCGGAGACCGGTTCACTTGTTAAAGGCGAAATAGAGGCGCAAACCCATCAGGTCATGAAAAATCTA
>CAYWSS010000340.1:0-6698 GCA_964460505.1 uncultured Caldilineaceae bacterium
TGATTGATTACATTGGGGGGCACGGCGGGGTTTTCATGGTAATGCAACTACAGCTAAGTTGGCTGGATGTTTGTTTCTATTATTGCCTGTAACTGCCGGGAATATACATTATTCAAAAATGCTTGCCGGGCATTTTCGTCTGTCAGGTTGGCTTCGACCAGTTTTTTCTGGAGTTTCTGGGCATATAGTAGTGCATCCTGGGCGGCGGCTTCGTTCCGGGTAAGCCGGTAAATGTGGGCTTTCTGTATTTGAATTTGAAATTGGGCCAGGCGGGCATCACTTTGCTCTGCCAGGGTAGCCGCCTGAACCAATGCCTTCTGCGCGGCATCAAACTGCTGCAAGTGGGTTTCTAATTGAGATGCTAACCACAAGGCCCTGGCCTGGAACTCTTTCATTTCGCTGGCAATGGCCAGGTCAGACAAATGTTTCAGGCTCTTTTCTGCTTTGCCCCACTGGTTGTCATCTATATAGGCCCGGGTGAGTTGGTACAAGATTGATACTTCGTCCGGGGCAAAGCCCATATCATGCGCCACTTTGTGAACAGCGCGCAGCTCTTTAATGGCTTCTTTTAAGCGGCCAAGGTGCCGGTAGGCGGCGCCCAGGATAGATTGCGCAATCATGACATACAGGGGAGAGCCGAGTTCGCCGGCAATTTTATTGCTCTTTTCCGCATATTCCAAACCTGTTTCTGCCATGCCTAACGTTAAATAATAGTAGCCAAGCCAGGCCAGGCCCAGAGCCTGCAAGGATTTTTGCCCCTGTTCCTGAGCCAAAGTTAAGCCTTCTTTTAAGTTTTGCCCGGCTTGCTCAAGCTGGCCCTGATAAAGCTGGGCCAGGCCCTGATAATATTTTATGGTGGGAACCCGGAAAAAATCGCCGGATTTGCTGTGCAAATCTAACAACTCCTGGGCGGTATCCTGAGCGTTGGTGTAATTCCCCAGGAAAACCTGCCCCATAAGGACGGTGATAAGGGAGTTCATCAAGCCGCCCCTGTACCCCAGCCTGCGCCGCACCGGGACAATTTCTTCACGATACCGTTCCAGACTGGCCGAAATCTCGCCTTGTCCCTGCATTACTTTGGCCAGGCCATCTTCTGCTGTAATTCGTCCCACCTCATTATTCAGTTCCAGGCTCAGGTCTCGGGATTCTGTAAAACATTTGGTGGCCAGCTCTAACTGCCCCATGTTAAAATAAAAATCTCCCAATTGATTAAGCGTAATGGCAATCCCGTTTTCATCGCCAATGCGACGGGCAACCATGAGCGCTTCCTGGAAAAATTCTGAAGCTTCGGTAAAGTTGTGGTGGCTGGCGTGGAGGGTGCCAATGCCGTTGAGCGCCCTCATTTGGGCTGTATCGTTGTTAAGCTCTTTGGCTTTGGCCAGCAAGGCTTCGTAATCGTCAACGGCCCGCTGAGGTTCACCCAGCCGGGTGAGGGTTTTGGCCCGCCCTTCGTAAATAGACGCAATCGCCGATTTGTCGGCCCCGGAGCCAATGATGCCGGCCACTTCCAGAGCGCGAGAATAAAACGTAATGGCCTCTTCGTTGGCAAATGATTGAATGGCAGCTTCCGCGGCTCGTTGCAGATAACGCATGGCTCTGGGCCAGTTTTCGCCCCTGTAATAATGGTCGGCCACAATGGGCGCAAACTGTTCGCCCAGCAGCCAATACTGGCGGGCCAGAAAATCGGCAATCTGGAGATGGATTGATTGCCGTTGCTGGTGCAGCAGGCTGTTGTAGGCGGTTTCGTAGGTGAGCACGTGCTTGAACATATATTCCGGCTCCGGGTCACGGGTACGTACCTTTATCAGGTCGGCCAGTTCTAACTGTTCCAGCGCTTTTTCCAAAATTTCAGGTTCGTTAACAATGGGGGCCAAAACAAAGTGCGGAAAAACCCGGCCAATGACGGCGGCTACTTGCAGCACTCGTTTTACAGATTCTTCCAGCCGGTCAATACGGGCGGTGAGTACCCCCTGTAACGTGTTGGGAATATCAATGTCTGTTACGGAGCGGGTAATTTCCCACCGGCCGTCAAGGGGGGCAATAATGCCTTCTTCAATGAGGCTGCGGAGCACCTCTTCTAAAAACAGGGGATTACCCTCGGCCCGATTGAGCAGCAGCCGCTCCAGGTCGCCGGGCATGGGGTCAATTTTGAGCAGATGCTTGATCAGTTGGCGACTTTCTTCATCCGTAAGTGGCCACAGGGTAAGTTCGGTAAAATTGGCGGTGTAATCGCGGGCGCTTTGAGTTTTAATTGACCAAAAATTAGAGACTCGTTCCGGGCGGGAAACACAGACCAGCAAAATGGGATTGTAAACGGTTAGTGTAAACAAATATTCAATAAGGGTTACAGAACTGGGGTCGGCCCAATGCAGGTCTTCAAAAACCATGACCACGGGTTGGCGGGCCGCCAGCATTTCCGCCCATTCGCCCATAGCCAGAAAAATCCGTTGCTGGAGGATTTGCGGGTCGTTAATTGGCAAATCAGCATCGGTGTCTAATTTGAGACCCAACAACGTGGCCAGGTAGGGGATAACTTCACTTTTTCGTTCGCCAAAAAGCTCGTTGCCCATTGCTTCCAGCCGGAGCCTGACCAGCATTTTGTCCGAATCTTCCGGCAGGGCCAGGTAGCTGTATAAAATATCAACAAAAAGCCGGTTGGCAAACGATTGGCGGTAGGCCAGCCCCCGCCCAAACAACCAGAGCGCTTTTGAGCTATCCTCCTCCTGTTCCTCTCGTTTAACCTGTTTCATTGTTTCCTGAACCAGGCGGGATTTACCCAAACCGGCATCTCCGGCTACAACCGCAATGCTGCCTTCGCCCTGAAACAGGTTGTGATAAACATTGGTCAGAATCTGTGTTTCGTACTCCCGCCCAATGAGGGGGGCTTCCATTCCGGTAAGGCCACGCTGGGTTTGGCTCAGGTCGCGGGCCGAAATAAGCTCGAATATTTTCAGCGGTTCCGGTTTACCTTTTACCTTGATGGGCTCTTTTTCTTCAAATACAAAGAGACGGTTGGTGAGATTGTAGGTGTCTTCATTAACAAAAATCTGCCCGCGTTCCGAGGCCCCTTCCAGCCGGGCGGCAATATTGACCGCATCGCCGATAACCGTGTAGGAGCGTTTGCGATCGGTACCCACCATGCCGGCCACCACGGTGCCCGTATTAATGCCCATATGCACTCCAAGCGGCGCAGGCAAAGGCATCGGTGGGTTTTCGTTAAATTTACTGAGCCGTTCCATCATAGAGAGCGCTGCCCGCAGGGCCAGTTCCGCATCGTTTTCGTGCGCTACCGGTGCGCCGAACAGCGCCATAATTTCGTCGCCAATATATTTGTCAATGTAGCCGTCATATTCATAAATGGCTTCGCTCAGTTCGCTGAGCAGCTCGTTGATTAACCTGACCACCTGTTCAACCTCAGCCGGTGTTTTGGCGGCATCGTTAAGCGCCGTAAAACCGGAAATGTCGGCAAAAACTACCGTCACCTGACGCCGGTCTCCCTGAATGGGGGCCGTGATAATTGAGTTGCCGCCAACGTTGCTGGCCCCGGCTACCTCGTTGCCACATCGTCCGCAAAACAGGTGACCGCCAGGGTTGGCAAAACCACAAACTTCACATTTTATTGTCTGGACTGTCATGGGCAGACTCTCTTTTAATTTTAGGGATACGCAACTGATGATAGTACATCCGTGGCAATATGTCAACGGCCTTTTTTGCCTATTATGGCGTTTGTGCAAATTAATGATTGTGGTATAATTTAGAAGTTTAGGCAGGCGTAGCAAAATAAATGGTCTGCCTATTATTGTGCATTAATAATGCGCCTGGAAGGAGAAACTACACCGTGGCAGGCCCGTTAGATGCGCTGCTGGGGCTCTTTTCTTTTGATGTTGGCATAGATTTGGGAACGGCCAACACGCTGGTTTATGTAAGAGGAAAGGGAATCGTAATTAACGAACCCTCAGTAGTGGCAATTGATAAAAAAACCAAAAGACCGTTAGCCATTGGGGTTGATGCCAAAGAAATGGTGGGGCGCACCCCCGCCAATATTGTGGCCGTCAGACCCTTGCGAGACGGCGTTATTTCCGAGTTTGAAATTACAGAAGCTATGCTTCGCTACTTTATTAAAAAAGTACACGAGCAAACACTTATTCCCGCTCCATTTTATGCGCCGCGCGTGGTTGTTGGCATCCCCAGCGGTGTCACCGAAGTTGAAAAAAGAGCCGTTTACGATGCAACCCGCAACGCCCGCGCCCGCGAAGCCATGATTATCGAGGAGCCGGTGGCGGCGGCTATTGGCGTAGGCTTGCCCATCACCGAGCCGTTGGGCAGTATGGTTATTGACATTGGCGGTGGCACTACCGAGGTTGCGGTGTTTTCACTGGGGGGCATTGTGGTCAGCCGCTCTATTCGAGTGGCCGGCGATGAAATGGACGAATCGATTGTTAATTACGCCCGGCAAAAATACAATCTTCTCATTGGCCAACGCATGGCCGAGCGGGCAAAAATTACCATCGGCTCCGCCTACCCGCTGCCGGAAGAGCAAACCATCGCCTTGCGTGGACGTAACCTGATTACCGGGTTGCCGGACTCCGTCGAGGTTTCCAGCGTGGAAATCAGAGAAGCGTTGAGCGACTCGGTGCAGGTGCTGGTAGATGCCGTGCGGGACACTCTGGATGAAACCCCCCCGGAACTGATTGCCGACCTGATGGAAAGTGGTATTGCCCTGGCCGGCGGCGGTGGCTTGCTGCAGGGGTTGGCCGAGCGTTTATCGGAAGAAACCAAAATGCGGGTTTACATTGCCGATGACCCCCTTACCTGCGTGGCCCGGGGCGCGGGAAAAGTGCTGGAAAGCTATGACAAGTTTGCCAAAGTATTAACCTCGCTACAACGCGGCAGCACCAACCACAGATAATGAATAATTAACAATGAATAATGTGAATAATTAACAATGAATAATGAGTAATGAATAAATTTATTCATTACTCATTATTCATTACTCATTGATAGATATGGCTGCCTCCAGAAACAAACAGCTTTACATTGGGTTAATTGTAGCATTGTTGCTGCTGGGTTTTGTGCTGGACAGATTGGGTTATCTGGGGCCGGTACGGATTCTGGTGCAAACAGCCCTCACCCCCCTGCAGGGCGAAATCTCTACCACCGCCCAAGAACTCTCCAATTATTTTGAAGCCTCTGCCGATGTTCGGGCGCTTCAGGCCAGGAACGAAGAACTGGAGGCGCTGGCCAATAATTTGATGGTCGATAACGTGCGGCTCAAAGAAATTGAGCGCGAAAACGATGCGCTTCGCCAGTTACTTAACTACACCCGCAATAATCCCCAATTTAATTATGAAGCAACAACCGTGGTTGGCCGCAGTATTGGGGTTGACCCCACCAACCTGCTTTACTTTGTGTATGTGGATGTGGGGGCCAGAAATGGCATTGCCAAAGGCATGCCGGTTATCACCGACCGGGGATTGGTGGGGCGCGTCACGGCTGTTGGCCCCAACTCGGCCCAAATTCTGATGCTCATCGACCCGGCCAGTTCGGTAAATGCCATCATCCAAAATAGCCGGGTGACGGGTGTGATCAAAGGTAATATCGATGGCACCGTGACCATGGAGCGTATCCCCCCCACCGAGGATGTGAATCCCGGCGACATCGTGCTTACCTCCGGTTTGGGCGGAAATTTTCCGGATAAGTTGGTGGTCGGTCAGGTTACAGAGGTTATTCAGCGTGACCAGGATATGTTTCAGGTGGCGCGAATTAGACCCACGGTGGATTTTGGCAAGCTGGAAACCATGCTCATTGTTACTTCGTTTGAGCCGGTTGATTTTGAGGCCGAAATTCTAAAAGCGCAGGAGCGAGACAATTAGCAACATCATTGGCCCCATCCTGTTGATGATTGTGGCGCTGGGGCAGGCCACCCTGTCGCCCTACATAGAAATTAGCGGCATCCATCCCGACCTGATTCTGCTCATGGTTATCAGTTGGACAATTTTACGTGGTCTGGAAGAAGGCGCTACCTGGGCTTTGGTGGGCGGCGTCAGCCTCGATTTGCTTTCCGGCGCGCCGTTTGGCGTTTTCTCATTAACCATGTTGTTGGCGGCAATCATCTCCAGCTTTTTTCACGGGCGCACATTTGGCAGCAGTATTGTGGTTCCTCTGGCTTTAATATTTCCCCTCAGTTTACTCTTTAACGGCGGGGCGCTGCTGATACTCAATCTGTTGGGGTATCCGGTGGCGTGGGGCAGCGCCTTCTTTTATATTCTGCTGCCCGTCGCCATATTTAATACCGGCATAATGATGATAGTTTTTCCGCTGCTGTATCTGCTTAATCGATGGCTCAATCCCCAGCCGCTTACGTTTTAGCGTCTTAAAAATTTACATCGACAATTTTTTGTCGATAAGGTGACAAAAAGAAATGGTAAATAGTAAACGGTGAAGGGTGAAATATCCTGCCCGGCGTATGGTTTTTCATTCACCATTTACAATTGGCTATTTACCATTTATAATTTTTTCCAGGCACAGTCTTGGAAAAGACATAGGTGCTAATCAGTGAAATTCTTGTACACTGAACAAGAAAATGTTACACGGAAATTCACAGAGAAATCACGGAGTTTCATGGAGAAAAGCATTAAAAAACTTGTACGCTTCGCGTCTGTGCCTGCTCAGCGGTCTCTGTGTTCCTGATTTTCATT
>CAYWSS010000341.1:0-6698 GCA_964460505.1 uncultured Caldilineaceae bacterium
CAAAAGGCCGCTACTATAGCAGCTACAAAGGTGTGTGCCTAAGTAGTTACAATTTCTTTTTGTCGAGGTGAAACCCTGAGACGCTGGGTTTTTCCAAAATTGCGCTTGAAAAACAAGGCCACAAGATGCGCCCAGCCCCAGCAAAAAGTGATGTTTGCCTCCTGCACCCTGTACCCTGCGTCTCTGTTTTTAATCCCTGAATTTTTACTTGTGTGGTATAATCAAGCCGATGAATGAGCGACCTGTTTCCCCTGATGCACAACCCGAAGAGAAGCGGCAGGAAGGCGGCCTGCGCCCCACCGATTGGGATAATTATTTTGGCCAAACTGCTGTAAAAGCAAACGTCCAGATTTTAATCGAGGCGGCTAAACGGCGGGAAGAAGCTCTGGACCACGTCCTGTTTTACGGCCCGCCCGGCCTGGGTAAAACCACGCTGGCCAACATTATTGCCACCCAAATGGGCGTAAATCTAAAAATCACCTCCGGCCCGGCCATCGAACGGGCCGGCGATCTGGCGGCCATTCTCACCAATCTGCGCAAAGGCGATTTGCTGTTTATCGATGAAATCCATCGCTTGGGCCGGGTGGTAGAAGAAGTGCTCTACCCGGCCATGGAAGATTACGCGCTGGATATAATTATTGGCAAAGGCCCCAGCGCCCGCAATATCCGCCTGAAACTGCCCCAATTTACCGCACTGGGAGCCACGACCCGGCTGGATTTACTGGCCTCCCCCCTGCGGGACCGTTTTGGCGCAATCTTCCGGCTGGAGTTTTACGCCCCGGAGGATTTGCAGAAAATTGTCACCCGCTCGGCCTCTATTTTGAACGTGCCCATCAACAGTGATGGCGCTCTGGAAATTGCCCGCCGCTCGCGCGGCACGGCCCGCATTGCCAACCGGCTGCTTAAACGCGCCCGCGACTTTGCCGAAGTGCGGGCCGATGGGGTGATTACCAAAGAGGTGGCCCACCAGGCCCTGTCATTGATGAACGTTGACCGGCTGGGGCTGGATGACCTGGATAGAAAAGTGCTCCATTCCATCATTGAAAAATTTGGCGGCGGGCCGGTGGGGCTGGAAACCATCGCCGCCAGCATTGGCGAAGAGGGATCGACCATTATGGATGTGGTGGAGCCGTATCTGCTTCAGCTTGGCTTTTTAGACCGCACCCCCCGGGGGCGATTGGCGACCGCGCACGCTTACGAGCATTTGGGTTTTGCTTCGCCCAAAAAACCGGAACAGCCATCGCTATTTTGAGGGTATCTATTCGGCAGCCCAGTAGCCTCGTTCCCAAATTCCAATTTGGGAACGTTCCTGGGGTGAAACTCTGTTTCATAAGCTCGCAAACAGAGTTTGCCGGGCAAGTTCCGTCCCAAACAGACTGCGAAGCGTAGGACGGAGGCTGCACAACCGTCGCTATTTTGAGGATAGAGACACATATGAAAAATAATTCTGCCACAATTATCTGGTTCGTCGTTGGACTGGCCCTGCTGTCTTTGGGATGCAGCAGCGCCACCCCCCTGTTTACCACTGCCGGCCGGCAATCAGGCGACTGGCCCCAATCGCGCTTTATTTTGGCGCAGCCGGCCGTCTCTGTCGCAGGTGAGTCTGTGTATCGAACAAGGTTTGCCGTCCCAAATCAGACGGAATCCAGCCTGATGATGCCTACGCGGGTTCCGGCGTTAGAAGCACCACCGCCGGAATATCCACGGCGACGGATTCAAATTCGGGTGGGGGAACCGATTCAACTGGATACTTCTCACCTCAGCCCATTCGGGGTAAAAGCCGTTGAACTTACCGTAAACGGGCAGCCGGTTGGCGTTGGGGATAATCCGTTTCCAAATTTGCTGGTCACGGTGGGCGTTTGTTCAACCGAATGGGTGGGCAGCCAACAAGTTTGCCCCAAAGAGAATCTGGCTCAAGTCAGCAAAATTGAGATGGACCCAACCCTGCGCTTTAATCATATAAGCATCACGCTGATTGTCACCGGGCGCGTTCCCGGCACTTATCAGCTTGCCCTCAACACAACCCACTGGCAAAACGAGCAGCAGAACCAAATTGTACAAATGATAGAAGTGGTCAACTGACAGCCATGCAAGTTTCCCAATTTGATTATCAGTTACCGGCCCGGTTGATTGCTCAAACTCCGGTTGAACCGCGCCACGCCTCCCGGTTGATGGTGGTCAACCGCGACAGCGGCGACATCACGCATCTCACCTTTGCCGGGGTGGTGGAACTGCTTCGCCCCGGCGATATTGTGGTGGCCAACGACAGCCGGGTGATTCCGGCCCGCCTCTTTGGCCGCAAGCAGAGTGGCGGCAAAGTGGAAATTTTGCTGCTCAAACAGCGGGATGAGCGCCGCTGGGAAGTGTTGGTGGGCGGCAAGCGGCTTCGACCCGGCGTTGTGGTTTCAATTGACACGGAGCAATCAGCAGATGACAATCCGCTTTCTTTGACAATTGTCGAAAATCTGGGCGGGGCCAGCCGGCTGGTTGAGTTCAGCCGCCCGGTCAACAGGTTGCTGGACGATATTGGCCAGATGCCGCTGCCCCCCTACATCCACACCCGGCTGGAAGACGGCGAGCGCTACCAGACCGTCTTCAGCCGCTTCGATGGCTCTGCGGCGGCCCCCACGGCCGGGCTGCACTTTACCCCTGAAATTCTGCCGGCATTGCGGGATAACGGCGTGCTGCTGGATTACGTCACGCTGCATATCGGGCTGGATACCTTTAAGCCGGTGTCTGTGGAGCAGGTGGAAGAGCACGTCATTCACCGCGAACAGAGCCGGCTCACCGCGGCCACGGCGCAGCGAATTAATCAAGCCAAGTTGTCCGGGGGGCGACTGGTGGCCGTGGGCACTACGGCCATGCGCACGCTGGAAACTGCCGCCCTGCGCAGCGCCGGGGTAACGGGTTCGCTCAAAGAAGCCAGCAGCTTTGACCCCAACCTTTGCCCGTGGAAACCGGTGGCCGCCATCAACGAGGAGACCGACCTGTTTATTTACCCCGGCTTCACCTTTAGGGCGGTGGATGTGCTGCTCACCAATTTTCATCTCCCCAAATCCAGCCTGCTGATGCTGGTCAGCGCCTTCGCCGGGCCGGAGCTCATCCGCCACGCCTACGAAATTGCCATCGCCGAAAAATACCGCTTCTTTTCCTTTGGCGATGCAATGTTGATTTTGTAGGCGGTCTTGACCCAATGCCCATCGTACATTGCCCCTGAAATCATTATTGGTTATAATGTGGCCTCAATTTCAAAGAGCCGCAGAGGTTACCCTATGAGTTACGAACCCGTCATCGGGATGGAAGTCCATATTGAGTTAGATACCAACAGCAAAATGTTTTGCGGGTGCAGCGCCCACTTTTTTGGCGAAGCGCCCAATACCAACGTTTGCCCCGTTTGTCTGGGCATGCCCGGCGCGCTGCCGGTTATCAACAAGCGGGCCGTGGAATACACCATCATGACCGGCCTGGCGTTGAATTGCGAGATTCAGCCACACAACGTCTTTGCCCGCAAAAACTATTTTTATCCCGACCTGCCCAAAGGTTACCAGATTTCCCAGTACGAGTTGCCGCTTTGCCTGGCCGGCTACGTAGACATCAAGCCGGATGACAGTGACGAGGCCAAACGAATCCGGCTCAGGCGGGCTCATCTGGAGGAAGATACCGGCAAGCTGACCCACGTCAGCGAGTACAGCCTGGTTGACTTGAACCGGGCCGGGGTGCCCCTGCTGGAAATTGTGACCGAGGCCGACATTCACTCGGCGGCGGAGGCGTATGCCTACGTTTCCAAGCTGCGCCAGTTGGTGCGCTATCTGGGGGTAAGCACCGGCGATATGGAAAAAGGGGCCATGCGCTGCGAGGTCAACCTGTCGTTGACAGACCCGGAAACGGGCGAGTGGGGTACCAAAGTTGAGGTCAAAAACCTCAACTCCTTCCGCTCGGTGCGGAACGCCATTGCCTACGAAATTGAGCGCCAAACAAAGGTGCTGAACGATGGCGGCACCATTGAGCAGGTCACCATGGGCTGGGACGAAAACCGGAGCAAAACCGTCCTGCAGCGCACCAAAGAAGGTGATACCGGCTATCGCTATTTTCCTGAGCCGGATTTGCCGCCGCTCGATTTGGACCCGGCCTGGATTGAGCAGATAAAATCCGGGCTGCCTGAATTGCCCGATGCCAAACTGGCCCGGTACACCACTGAATACGGGCTGTCCGGCAAAGAAGCCCACATCCTGGCCGGTGACCGGGCCGTGGCCGAATATTACGAATTGGTGGTGGTGGCCGCGGAAAAGGTGGCCGGCGTTATCCCCAAACTTATCAGCAACTGGGTGTCCGGCCAGCTATTCCGGCAGTTAAGTGAAACCGGTACCGAAATATCCGAGGTTAAGATCAAGCCGGAAGATTTGGTGGCACTGATTAAATTGGTTAGCGATAAAACCATCAACCAATCTGCTGCCAAAAAAGTGTTTGGGGTGATGTTTGAGTCTGGCCGGCCTCCTCAGAAAATTGTGGAAGAAATGGGCTTGCGGCAAATCAGCGACGAGGGGCAACTGCTATCCATCGCGCAGCATGTTATTGCCGATAACCCCGACCCGGCGGCCCAGTTTAGAAGCGGCAAAGAAGGCATCATCAACTTTTTGGTGGGGCAAGTGATGCGCGCCACCCGGGGCAAAGCCAACCCCAAACTGGCTGAAGAAGTGTTAAGAAAGGCGCTGCAGGAGTAGCGCGGCCAAGGCGCAAAATCAGCAAAAAAGCAAAAAAGCGAGTCAGCGAGCCTATCGGTGTCACGCATTTTCTCGCTGACTTGCAGATTCGCTGACTCGCATATGACATTTGTCTGGATAGAATGTGAGCTTTGTTACTGTTCAGACTTAAAAAATCTGGTATACTGGTAGCTGCATTGGGAATTTGGTTTCTAATGTTTTCAATATAAGATAAATAGTACGCAATTTCGCAATCAAGTGTGTTTCACAAGGAGGTGCAACAGGATTGATTAGGAGCTGGATTTTTGGCGAACCTCATCGTGTCTGATGTGTTCGCTTTTTTTATTTTTAGAAAAAGTAAATTTACTCAACTGCTAAAAAGACTTGTTGAGGGGGGCCGCCTTGTTGCGGTTTTCCACATCTAAAAAAGGTGAGGGCAACGTGGTCGCTCACCCCGTCTTTGAATCGTAAAGGAGACGTTAAGTAATGCCAGAAACAAATCCATTTAAAATTGCACAGCAACAATTAGATGAAGCAGCCGCCATATTGGGGCTGGACCCGGCAACCCATGCCTTGTTACGGGAACCGCTGCGCCAACTGACCGTTACCATCCCCCTAAGGCTGGACGATGGCAGCGTGCGGGTGTATCGAGGCTACCGGGTGCAGTACAACGATGCTCGCGGGCCGGCAAAGGGGGGGCTGCGCTGGCACCCCGACGAAACAGTAGATACCGTAAAAGCGCTGGCTGCCTGGATGACCTGGAAAACATCTGTGGTTGATATTCCGTTGGGCGGCGGCAAGGGCGGCGTAACCTGCAATCCCAAGGAGTTGTCCCCCACCGAGCAAGAACGGTTGGCGCGGGGCTACATTCGGGCCGTGTGGAAAATTTTGGGAGAAGACACTGATGTACCGGCTCCCGATGTTTACACCAACCCCCAGATTATGGCCTGGATGATGGATGAGTACAGTATCATCAAAGGGCATATGGTGCCGGGCATGATTACCGGCAAACCTTTGCCTTTGGGCGGCTCGCAAGGCCGGATGGATGCCACGGCCCGGGGCGGGATTTACACCACCAGAGAAGCAGCCAACGTGTTGGGCATGGATCTGCAAGGGGCTGCGGCTGCTGTTCAGGGGTACGGTAACGCCGGCCAATTTGCGCACCAACTGGGTGGAGAAATTTTGGAATTAAAAATTGTGGCCGTGTCCGATTCTCGGGGGGGCATCTACAATCCGGCCGGGCTGGATTTTACGGAAACTGTGCAGTATAAACGGGAAACCGGCTCTGTGGTTGATATGCCCGGCACCACGCCCATAAGTAATGAAGATTTACTGGTGATGGATGTGCCGGTACTTTTCCCTTCGGCTCTGGAAAACGTGCTGACCGCCGATAATGCGGGCCGGGTTCAGGCCAGGATTGTGGCCGAACTGGCCAACGGCCCCACCACCCCGGAAGCCGACAAAATATTGCACGCCAACGGCGTGTATGTCATCCCCGATTTTCTGTGCAACGCCGGTGGCGTGACCGTCAGCTATTTTGAACAGGTGCAGAATTCGTATAATTACTACTGGACGTTGGAAGAAGTGCAGGAACGGCTTGATGCCAAAATGACTGCGGCGTTCCATGCGGTACATGAAATGGCGCAAAGCAAGAATGTTCACAATAGATTGGCGGCTTATCTGGTGGCTGTGGAGCGCGTGGCGGAAGCTGCCAAATTACGGGGGTGGGTATAGTATAATTGGTAATTAAAAATAAAAAGGAGTGCGGAATTTTTCCGCACTCCTTTTTTGTTGGAATTGATTTGGGTGTGACTAAAATGAGTTGGGTACACCCTGTTGCGTACTTTGTACTGCGTATAATTTGTCCCTACGTAGTTTGCAATACGCAATATCAACTCATTTTTATGGCCCCAATTGATTTTGGGGGTTAGTATTCTGGTGGACGGCTCTACAGGATTTCGCAGGATCAAAGTAAAGAATTTGCCACGAATTGCACGA
>CAYWSS010000342.1:0-6674 GCA_964460505.1 uncultured Caldilineaceae bacterium
CAGCCTGCCTCCACGAGTATGAACCATACGCGTTTATCTTACCCCGGCCATTGCTTGCAACATATGCCAATTGGATAGCCTGTCAGCCTGGGCTGCTTGCAGGGCTGCCGAGGGGGTGCCGTCTTTGTCAAACTGTTTGGCAAAGCGCCCTTCGGTGCGGGCAAAGGAGATAAAGTCTATAGTCTCGCCGGTTTTGGAAACGGTGTACCAATCTTCTTTTTGAGCCGGATTTCCCTGCAGGCTGAGCCGCCGGCGAATGGTGTCGCCCTTGCGGGGATCGTAGGTAAAGACCGGAAACGCCCGGGACTCCACCGCCAATTTAGACTGCTGCCGGCTGGCGTCATCAGCCACGCCGTGTTCCGGCTGGCAGGTGGTGTAGGTGTTGACCACCGCCGGGCCATCGAAGCTGGCGGCCTCAAGGACGGATTTGTAGAAGTGGTTGGGAATGGAAGCCACGGTTTGGGCCACGTAGGTGTTGGGGTGCATCATGGCAATACGCCCAATTTCCTTGCGCAGTTCCTGCTTGCCGGGAATGGCTTTGCCAAACTGGCTCATTTTGGTTTCCTGAGCGGTAAAGGTGCCGGTAGAGGATTGTCCGCCGGTGTTGGAATAAACCTGGGTATCCAGAATAAGCACCTTGACATTTAATCCCGAGGCCAGCAGCCGGCTCAAACTCTGGAAGCCAATGTCCAGCATGGCCCCGTCACCGCCCATCACCCACAACTGTTTGTCAGTCCAGCCTAACTGGTTCCAACGCATACGGATGCCGATGGCGTCGGCGGGACCGTTTTCAAACAGGCTGTTGGTCCACGGCACCAGATAGGGGTTGTAGGGGTAGGTGCTGCCGTACACCGTGTTGCAGCCGGTAGAGGCCACAATGCCAAGGTTTTCGCGGCCGTATTTGTAGCCCAGCGCCGCCAGCCACATTCTAATGACCGTGGCTTCGCCGCACCCGGCGCACGAACCGGCCCCGCCCACAAACAGCATGCTCTGCTCGGACAGCATCATATCTACGGCCACTTTGTCGTTGATATAGTTTTGCGGCGTAGCCGGAAGCTGGCGGAAAAAGTCGATACTTTTTTGGTAAATGGGAACCGTGGTATCTTCTTTTTCTATCATTTTCAGGGCGTTGTAGCCCAGGTCTTCGCACGCTTCCACACACTCGGCGCAGCCTTTGCATTTGGTGGGGTCAACAAAAATGCCAAACATGCCCGGCTCTTTGCCCCGCTTTTGGGGCACCTTGAAAAATTTGTTGGTCTGGGCAAATTGGGCCTGCATAAAGTTGGCTTCCCGCGGATTGTCAATGCGCCCAATTTCCCCATCCAGCACCTGCTGCTCGACCACCTTGCCCAAAATGGCGGTGTCGGGACATTCGGTGACGCACGTCATACAGCCCACGCAGTTTTCGTTGATAAACTCCGGAATTTCCGGGGCAATGTAGCTAAAATCGCGCAGAACACCGGTTCCCGCCGGAATAGTGCTGCGGGCCATGTTCAGGTCGGCGGTCAGGTTGTTGTCGGTGCCCTGGCTGTAATCCAGCATTACGTTTTCAAAAAAGTCTTGCACATCAATAATGTCGGCGTTGTAGCCGTTTGTCTGCCCATTGCTTTTACTTTTGGTCAGGGCAGTTGGATCAAAAGTGTTCGTTGTTACACCCATGATATATATTTCCCCCTATGGTTTGTTACAGATATCCAGAAAATTTTTTCCATCATAACCTCGTATTGCGTATTGCGTAAGGAAGGGCGCAATACGCAATACGTGAATCGTCAGGCGAAAACTTTTCTGGATACAGAGTTCGCCTGTAGATTTTTTGCGCTTACACAAATAGCTCAACCTCGGCCCGGGGGTCGAGGATTGGGTTGGTCACATCGGATACCAGACATTCCTGGGGCAGATCGAACACCTCGTTGTGCCCCCGGCGCACGGCGGTGAGGTTGGCCTGCACCACGGCTTCGCCCCGCTTGCCAAAATATTTTCTTACCGCTTTTTCTACCCCGGCCATCACGTCATCCGCAGACAGCCCGGCTTGTTCATCAAACGGGGTGGCCTTGAGGAAGATGCCCAGCAAAACAATCCCCTGCATGCGCACTTCCAGATCGGGCGAGGGGGCCACATCGCGGGCAATTTTAGCCGCGTCCAGCGCCATCACCCGCACATTTTTCTGCCGGATTTCTTCTTTGGCTTTGGGCGGCACATTAGCCCACACCTCGTGCGGGTCGGTTTTGGGAGTCTGGATAAAGAGAGTCCCGCCCGGCTGCAAGCCTTTGAGGGGCTTGCCGTACAAAAAGGCATTCACATCGTTAAGCGGCACAAAATCCACGTAGCTTAACTCTGAGTGGGTGCGAATGCGCCCGTCGGCCACAGTCAGGTAGTAGGTGGTGGGCAGCCCCTTCTTTTCGGAGCCGTATTTGGGGTAGGCTTGCACTTTTTTGCCAAATACATCGCCCACAATGGTGGCAATAACTTTATTGGTGGTGACAGAGCCAAAGCCGCCCACAGAGTGACCGCGCATCGAAAAGCCGCCATCGGGCCGAATGTCGGGGTTTTCCGGCACGGGCAGCGCCAAATTGTGTTGAACACCTAACACAAAATAGGGCAGTCCGTTGTCAGCGAGCATGTTTTTGGTCACGGCAATAAAATCGCCGGGGGCCACATCGCGGGAGCCAAGGCCGGCGGCGCCGGAGTAAATGCGGGGAATGTAGGTAATTTCGGGGTAGCCGTTTCCACCCACCAGAGCATCGGCAAAGGCGGCTTTTATCTCGCGGGTCAGGGGGTTGGATTGGGCCAGCGGGTTATCCATTCTTTCTACCACGCTGAAGGCTTTGACATTTTTGAGCGCTTCCACAAGTTCTCCACCGGGAAAGGGACGGAAGGAGGTTACATGCACGGCCCCCACTTTGATGCCCATATTTTCCCGAATCCAATCCACCGTGGCTTCGGCAGTATCAATTAAAGTGCCCATGCCCACAATGGCGTATTCGGCGTCATCCATTTTATATCTTTCAACCACCTGGTATTGGCGGCCGGTTTGTTCGTAATAATCGGCCATAGCCTTTTTGAGGGCGGGCAGGACGTTATCGTAATAGTAACGTTGGGCAATTTTACCCTTCATATAACTATCCTGATTTTGCACCACGCCGGTCATCAGGGGATTGTGAGGGTTAAACAGGTTGGTCAACCTTTCGGCGGGGCTTTTGATGTACGCTTTCATCAGCTCCGGTTCAGGCAAATTGACGTTTTCGACCGTGTGCGTGGTCAGAAAGCCGTCCTGCACGTTAAAGAAGGGCGTGCTGGTTTCTTCGGCCACGCGGCGGCTAATTAAAGCCAGGTCTGCGGCTCCCTGAGCGTTGCGGGTAAACAGCATGCCCCAGCCCACATCTTCCACCCCCATCACATCATCGTGGCCGGCATGCACGTTGAGGCTGTGGCTGGTAAGCGCCCTGGCCCCAATATGAAAGACCGCCGGCAGCCGTTTGCCGCTGATGGCGTACAGCACCTCTTTCATCAAGATGAGTCCCTGCCCCGAGGTAAAGTTTGTTACCCGGCCCCCGGCCAGGGCAAAGCCTTCACAAACCGTGGCGGAACTGTGTTCGCTTTCGGGTTCAAAATATTGCAGGGTTTCGCCCCACAGGTTGGGCTGCCCATTAACCACGGCGGTGTTGAAGCCGTGGGCCATTGAAGTAGACGACGTAATGGGGTAGGCACCCGCCCCCTGAGCTATGTGGGTTTCAACCCACACCACAGCCCCAGAGCCGTCTGCCGTCGTAGGGATACCCGGATACGGCACCCCGGATTTTCCATTTTTACTCATAAGAACTCTCCTTTCAACATACCAAATTACAAGTTCTGTGAACCTGTCAGAATCGCGCTGTAGCCGGTTTCCTGACCGCGTCCGCTCAGGTGGCTCGGTCAAAGACCGGCCACAGCACCGGGTTTACTGAACCTGTACTACCAAATAAAATCGATACAGAGTCGCCGGATATTTTCTGCCGGCCTACCCGGAAGCAATTATTTTGTAAGAAATTGGGGACAAGCCTCGTTGCTTGTGTGGCAAATTTTAACTTTTCAAGTTAAGCACCGCCGCTTGGTCAGCGTTCTCCCTGCCCGGTGTTGGTGCTTGTTGCCGATGTTGGTAACAAATGTCGTGGTAGCAATGACGCTTGTCACTTAACCGTAATAACTTTGAGGAAATGATACAAATGAGGCAACCATGTATTTTAAGTATAAGTGTGGTTAATTAAAATAGAACTAAGCTATAACAATACTTTAGAAGGACAAGTAAGTCAAACTATGGGGCCGGCCCCTGTTTTTTCTTTTTTCTGTGGCTCAGTTTGGGGCAGGAGTTGCCACAATTTGCTACTGTCTGTAATGTGGTCCACAAACAATATGCCATCGAGGTGGTCTGTTTCGTGCAGAAATATCCGGGCCAGTAAGCCATCGACCTTTAATTTGAGGGGATGCCCGTTAACATCCTGAGCCGAGACTTCAATCCACGCCGGGCGCTCTACCAGGCCACGCATGGCCGGAATGGATAAACATCCCTCCTCGCCTTCGCCGGTGGTCTTCGAGGTTTTGAGGATGACCGGGTTAACAATAATGAAACTTTCACCGGCCGAGGGATGCCGTGGCTCGCTATTTTCAGCCACGGGCAGCGGCACTTCGGCCACAAAAATGCGCTGCATCACGCCAATTTGGGGGCCGGCCAGGCCAAGCCCGCTGTGGGCCCGCATGGTTTCCAGCATATCCTGCCCCAACTGCTCCAGCTTGGGGGTGAACCGTTCTATTGATTTTGCCTTCTCACGTAACCGTGGGTCTTCGACAACGACAATTTCTCTGATGGGCATAACCCGGTATGATAGTCACCATTTAAATAGTGTCAAACAGCAATCAGTTGCCACGCGCGAACAGATATTTCGATACAAACCCATCGATTCACCCCTGTTCGTTTGACCAATTCAGTGCAATCGCCTAAACTATATTGAAATCAACTAGGAGCGCCTCATTGAAAGAACCTCTGCGAATTGTTCCCCTGAGTGGTGTCGGTGAAGTCGGGAAAAATATGACCCTGATTGAATATGGCGACGATGCCATTGCCATTGACTGCGGGCTGATGTTTCCCGAAAATGATATGCTGGGCATTGATCTGGTCATTCCGGATACCACCTATCTGCTGGATAATCCTGACCTGCTCAAAGCGATTTTTCTAACCCACGGGCACGAGGACCACATTGGGGCGCTGCCCTACATTTTGCCCGAACTCCCGGTTTCGCTGTACGCCACCCGCTTGACCCAGGGCTTAATTGAAGTAAAGCTAAAAGAAGCAAAGCTGCAAAAAAAAATAAAAGTCAATACTATTACCACCAACAGCGTAATTGAAATTGGGCCGTTTACCATTGAACCCTTTCACGTTTGCCACTCCATCCCCGATGCCGTAGGTTACGCCATTTACACCCCGCAGGGGCTGGTTATCCACACCGGCGAATACAAATTTGACGAAACACCCGCCGACGGAAAAATGGCCGATCTGGATCGCCTTAGAAGCTACGGAGATGACGGGGTGCTGGCGCTTTTGTCTGACAGCACCAATGCCGAACGCCCCGGCCACACCCCTTCTGAAAAAATTGTAAGCGAAGCCTTTGAGGAGATTTTTACCGAGGTAAACGGCCGGGTGATTATTGCTACGTTTGCCTCCAATATTTCTCGAATTCAACAGGTTATCAATACTGCTATGGAACATGATCGCAAGCTGGCGGTTGTAGGCCGCAGCATGGTAGATAACGTAAAAATGGCGCTGAAACTGGGGTATCTCACTGCCCCGGAAGATATGATTATCCACGCAGATGATCTGGAAGATTATCCCGATAAAAAAATTGCCATTGTCTGCACCGGCACGCAGGGTGAGCCGACCAGCGCCCTGGTGCGGATGGCCAATCAAGGGCACCGGCAGGTAAGGTTGCGCGAAGGCGATACCGTCATCCTGTCGGCCACAGCCATCCCCGGCAATGAAGAACTGGTCCACCGCACGCTCAACAATCTGTTCCGGCTGGGGGCCGATGTCATCTACCAGAGTCTCAAACCGGTGCATGTATCGGGCCACGCCTCGCAAGACGAACAAAAATTAATGCTGGAATTAACCCGCCCGCAATATTTCATCCCCATTCAGGGTGAATACCGCATGCTGGTGCTGCACGGCCGGTTGGGCGTGGAAACCGGTATTCCCAACGAAAATGTTTTTGTGCTAGAAAACGGGCAGGTGATTGAATTTGATGAGGAGGGGGCCTTTTCCGCCGAAGTGGTGCCCAATGGACAAATTTTGGTCGACGGGTTGGGCATTGGCGATGTTGGAAAGGTTGTGCTGCGCGACCGGCATCTGCTGTCCCGCGACGGTTTTGTGGTGGTAGTCGTTGCCCTTGATGAAAAAACCGGCGAACTGGTTGAAGGCCCGGACATCGTTTCGCGGGGGTTTGTGTACGTGCGGGACTCAGAAGAGTTGCTGGAAGAAGCCAAAGACCGCGTCATCGATTTGCTGGAAAGCGGCAAAACCCGCCGGGATACGGCGGCGACGATCATCAAAGACAATCTGAGCCAATTCCTTTACCAGCGCACCCGCCGCAACCCTATGATCTTCCCCGTGGTGCTGGAGGTTTAATCCGCGGGCCTCGCGAAATTTC
>CAYWSS010000343.1:0-6669 GCA_964460505.1 uncultured Caldilineaceae bacterium
TTCAGAAGTATGCAGGTGGTCGACGAAGTAAAAACCCGTGGGAAAAAAAAAAAAAAAAAAAAAGAAAAAAAAAAAAGAAAAAAGAAAGGAAGAGAATAGTGGAGTTTGTCGTGTGTTACTGATATTAAAAGGGGCTGACGAAAGTGAGTGGGGGGAGAGTGAAAGTGGGGGGGGGGAGCTACCCGCTTCGCAAAGCCCCCCGGCCTGCGGCGCTTTTTTACTCATTTTAGCCACACCCATATTAAAAAAACGACATAGTCTAAAAATTATGGCTCTCCGGTAGTTTGTTGAATGTGGTCCCGGTGCTTATCCAGATAATTGTAGAGCTTTGTTAAAGATTGTTGCGCCGATTTAGGCAAGCCAGGTAAAGCCGCAGCCGCCTTGATGTCGTCCAGGACATCATCGGCCTGACCGTGACGCAAACGGTGACGGGCATCGGTAAGCCAATCCCGGCAACGTGTAGTCCGTCCATCTAACCAAACTTTTACACCTGACCACACATTTTGGGCGGTATGATAAAAATCCAGGACCCCCGGTGGCATAAGATTGAAAGCGTTCATCAAATAATCGCCAGAGACCCCGTGCGTCCTCGCTTACCCACACGACCCGTGGGGCCTCCTTTAGCCCTTGTTTGAGACCCTCCAACCACATACGCTCTGACAAAATCACCTAATACGTACAGGTTCAGTAAACCCGGTGCTGTGGCCGGTCTCCGACCGAGCCACCTAAGCGGGCGCGGTCAAGAGACCGACCACAGCGCGATTTTGACGGGTTCACTGAATTTGTACCCTAATACAGCTGCGACCCGGTGACGGTGCAAACGAGGAATAAGTTTCCCCGCACGGGTACGCACTTTACCCAAACGGGCAAAGATAGCCACTTTCACTTCCCGCCATTTTGTCTTTCCCTCGGCCGTTTTCGCTTGGGGACAGAAGGAGAGCATTACCCCATCTGCACCCATTAAGAGGGTTTGGGCCGCTAATTCGGCACTGATGGCCTCTGTTTCCGGCAATTCCCCTGCGGCCAAGGCTTCCAGTTCCACTTCCAGGCTTTTCATCATCCGTTGTCCCACTGACTGCACCCATTCCCAAATTGCCTGACCACTGACGTCAATGCCTGTCAGTTGTTTCAATAACATCGCCGCAGTCTCATAGGACACAAAAATGGCAACCAAACAGGCGACTTACTGCAAACCGCAGTCACTTTTTTGATTTGAAGCTAATCCCAGTTCCTTATCGAACGGCGCTACCTGTCCGATGACACACTTATTAGAGCAGCGTCCCAGGCGACGTTCCCATTTGATGTCCCCCATGATACTTTTTATCTGGCGCGGCTTAAATCCCTTGCTTTGTAAGCATTTACCACATTTTTACATAGACCCCTCCGAGGTCAATTCTTCTCGCCGTTTCACGGCGCACATTCGCTTGCACGATTTGTTAGCTTGCGCCGGTGGCTTGCAAAGTTACTTACAATTGCAAGGCTGTTTTACACCCAACTTGGCTAAACAGACAGTTTCAAACCCAAAGACTCCGCTGCCTGACGGGGTATGGTGCCATGGTTGCGGGCAAAACTACCCTCATTTTTAATCAACCTTGCCAGCGCAACCAACTTCAATTAAATGAAGGCACGATGCCTTTTTCTTTTAAAGTGTTTTTTATCCCAATCCGGCACATTCTTGCGACCAGCGTTTGCGGTGTAGTTTCCGCAATAAGCGGGAGCAAGGATGTGCCCGGGTTTTAACTTCGACTGATTTCCCTCTTGACATTCTAGTTACTATAGGGTGTACCATATCAACATCAAACTTAAAAGGAGTTTACCATGTCTGGTTGTTGTACCCCCGCTAATGCTGGAAATGAAAAAAAGGCAATCATAGAAAGTTGCTGTGCCCCTAATCTGGAAAATGTTGTTGAAACCAACCAATGCCCTGCTTGTGGCGGCAAAGGTAAAAAAGTGGATAGCATCACCCTCAAAGCGATGCTAAATGTCAGTCTGTTGGCCGTGCGCGATGTGCCTTACTTTTTCTGCCGTACAGATAACTGTGAGGTCGTCTATTTTTCCGGCGACGGCCAACAGTCCTTTACTCAGGCCCAGGTGCGAGAGCCGGTTTTTCAAAAAGAATCCCAAAATGATGATGTCTCTGTCTGCTACTGCTTCCGGCACAGCCCGGCCACCATCCAGGCCGAGTGGCTCAATACCGGCCAAAGCACTGTCATCACGGAAATTAACGCCGGCATCAAAGCGGGTCAATGCGCTTGCGAAGTTCGCAACCCACAGGGAAGTTGCTGCTTGGGGAATGTAAGTCAGGTAGTGAAGCAGGTTGAACAAATGATAAAAGTCCCGGCTTGAGTTTTTATATGAACAGGAAGAAAGGAAGTAGTTATGACCATTGAGCAAAAAACCCTGAAAGTAACTGGCAATCAAACCATGCACTGCGGCGGCTGTGAGAGTACTGTGAAATTTGCGCTCAAACAACTGCCCGGCATTCAGCAGGTTGAGGCCAACTATAAAACCCAACTGATTGACCTGGCCCTCGACACTGAGGTGCTGGATGTGGAGCGGGTATATCAGGAATTGGATTGGATTGGCTATCAAGTGGCTGAAACCGAGAAAACTTAAGATGCAAACAACAAATGGTATTAAGCCCCGGCCCGGCGGTGTAGCCTATTTTTTCTATGTGGGGCTAATTGGGCTGGTGTTGGTCATTATTGGGTTAGGCTATCTGGGCTTCCGCCAGTTTGCTACGGCGGTAATGCCTCAGATGGGTGCTTTCAACCTGTTGGCCCTGGCTGTCATCGCCGGAGTAGCCGGCTTTTTTTCGCCCTGCGCCTTCCCCTTGTTGCCGGGCTACCTTTCCTTCTATAGCGGCATAGAGGGCCACAAAACGCCAACCGCTTCAATAAGTCGCGCGCTGGGATTGGGTCTGGTTGCGGCGGGCGGAGTTATAACCTTCAACTTGATTTTAGGCATCATTATTGGCTTGTTAGGAGCGAGTGCGGCCAAATCGCTTTCCATTTCCGGGCCAACCCCAAATCATTGGGTGTTGTGGTTTCGAGGCGGTGTAGGCATTATCCTGATAGCTTTGGGGATGGTGCAATGGTTGGGCGTAAACCTTAAACTTCAATTGGTTGATGCCTTCGCCTGGCAAACTCGCCCTAATCATAAAACGCAAAGGCCAGTCGCCACGCTATATATCTACGGCTTAGGCTACAACGCTGCCGGGATGGGCTGCACCGGCCCAATTTTGGCCGGGTTAACAGTCTTTGCCCTATCCACCGGCGGTTTCAACGCGGCGATGAGCGCCTTCCTTGTTTTTTCAGCAACGATGGGCGGATTGATGGTGTTGATTTCGGGCTTAGTCGCCGCATCGCAAGATACCCTTATCCGGCGATTGAAAGCCAGTACACCCCGCATCAAGCAAATTAGCAGCATCTTGCTGGTATTGGTGGGAATGTTCAACATCATTACGGCGCTAAATGTAGATGTATTTGTGCAATTGCTGTTTCCATGAATCACTAAAGAGGATAACCTATGATGACCAAAGGCTTTGCAATACTTGTCTCCGTTATGCTGCTGGGGCTGGTAATACCTGTTATTACTGCTTGCCGGTCCTCGCCGCCTGCACCCCCAACATCAACGCCGCCAATACTGTCACCCCGACTTGTACCGGTGGCAACAAGCCCAACAGCGATTACAACCACTGCCGGATTTAACATCGGCGGCTGGTCTTGAGGGGGGTGAGTCGCGGTTACGCTCGCGCGCGTCCGGCAGTTGTCGGGCATTGGGGAAATAACAGGGGATTTGGCTACAAACACACTCATCGTTACGTATGACCCCGCTCAAGTGACAGAAGAAGCAATTGTGGAAGCCATTGAGTCAACCGGCTTTACCGTAGAAAGTCAATTTCAACCATAACGGAGGCACATCATTGATGAAAGTCCAATTTAGTTCATTTTTATCCACCATCGCCGCCGCCCTAAGCGCAAGTTGTTGCGTGTTGCCGATGGTGCTGCTCTTTGTTGGTTTTACCAGCCTGGGGCCGTTTGCATTTGCCATGCGCTACAGCCTGTATATTCGGCTATTCAGCCTGCTCATGCTGGCCGGGGCGTTTTATGTACTTTATCGCCCCCAAGCCAAAGCCGATTGCGAAAATGGAATATGTTCGCCCAAGTCATTGCGCCGTCAAAGGATGATTGTCTGGATTTCAGCCGGATTCATGGTAGCTTTCAATATCATCGCCTCAATCCCAATGAATATGACGGTTTAAGGAGACAAAGTATATGCAATGGAAACAAATTCGAGGATATTTGGCCGGAGCGGTAGCCTTTGTTACCTGCCCCTGTCACCTGCCCATTATCTGGCCTATCCTGCTGACCCTCACTGCTGGTACAGCATTTGGCGCGTGGTTGGCTACTAATCTACTTATTGTTGGAACAATGATGACGGTACTGTTTATCATTGGGCTTATTTTAGCTTTTAGATGGTTATTGGGTGGACAGCCTGCACCATGCCAACCCGATAATTTAAACCCGGAAAAAATGAGGTTACAAGATGAACAAGTATGATTACGGTGTTTTAGTTATCGGCGCGGGGCAAGGGGGCTTACCTGCCGCGCACATGGCCGCCAACCTGGGGGCAAAAGTGGCCCTGATAGAAAAAGGTGAAGTCGGCGGCACTTGAGTAAACGAAGGGTGTGTACCCACCAAAGCGATGATTCGCTCGGCGGAGGTGATGCACATGGTGGCCCGGCGGGCCGCCGAATTTGGAGTTGAAGTAGATGGGAAAGTGCGTTTTAATTTGGCCCAGGCGGTAGTTCGCAAAGATAATATCGTGCGGGGCATTGTTCACGGTATCTATGGCGCTTTGGACAGACGGCAGGAAGCCATCACCTTCCTGCGGGGCGAAGCCCGCTTTCTTAACGACCACGAAATTGATACCGGCGAGGGCTGTCTCAGCTTTGAAAAAGCCATTATTGCCGTTGGCGCGCGAAACGTAACGCCGCCCATCAACGGTCTGGCAACTATTGATTATCTGACCAACCGCACCGCCCTCCTGCTGGAAAAACTACCCGCCGGCATGGTCATCATCGGCGGGGGATACATTGGGCTGGAGTTTGCCCAAATGTACAACCGCTTTGGAACGCAGGTGACACTGTTGGGTAGAAATCGCCAACTTGCCCCCGGCGAAGATGAAAAACTGGCCGGTTTACTGGCCGATTACTTGCGTGAAGAAGGGATTGATGTCCGCACCAATGCCCCGGTGACGAAGGTAGAAACAAAGGGGACGGGTAAAGTCGTCTCAGCGCTGGTAGATGGGGTGGAAACAGACTTTCAGGCCGAAACCGTATTACTGGCAGCGGGTCGGGTGGGCAACACCGATAACCTCAACGTGCAGGCCGCCGGTATCAGCGTAAATGAACGGGGCTTCATTACGGCAGATGAGCAACTGCGCGCCGGACAGCCTCATATTTGGGCCATTGGCGATGTAAAAGGGGGCTTGATGTTTACCCACGTAGCTACCTACGATGGGCCATTGGCCGCGCTCAATGCGGTGAAGGGGTTAGGCAAAACCGTGGATTACCGGGTGGTTCCCCGCGCCATCTTCACCGACCCCACCCTGGCCGCCGTAGGGCTGACCGAAGCCGAAGCGAAGGCGCAAGGCTATGAGGTCAGTGTGGGCAGTGTTCCCGCCGATGGCGCGCGGGCCAAAGCCATTGGCGATAATCGAGGGCGGTTAAAGGCAGTGGTCAATCAGAAAACGGGCGAGATTTTGGGATTTCATATTCTGGCCCCTCACGGAGATAACCTGTTGCATGAAGCCGTAACCGCCATGCACGACCACGGCTCAATTGAGCGCATCAGCAAATCTATTCACGTTCACCCCACCTTAAGTGAAATGGTTAAGTCAGCGGCCAAAGCGGCCCGGTAACCTAAACTCACTATCAGCAACAAAAACCCCTGCCACAATAATTGTGACAGGGTTTTTCTTTACTCAGTTGTCTGTTTAATAATCACTTCACCTGTTTGATGGTAGTTTTTAATAAGGTAACAAACACACCCCTCGCCCCGCACATCATCCTTGGGCAAAATCTCTCCCTCGGCCCGAATTTGCCGGATGGCATCACGCAACGAGAGCATATCGGCAATGCGGCGGTCAACTTCATCCAGGCGATGACCCAAAGTGTCTAATACCTGTTTGCAGGGGGGGATATTATTATCACGCGCAACCAGAATTTCCCCAATATCACTCAAACTAAAATCCAAACTACGAGCGCTGGCAATGAAACGCAATCGCTCCACGTCGGCAGGAGTATACTGACGGTAGTTGTTTTTGCTACGCTGGGGCGGCAACATCAAACCAATGGACTCATAATAGCGAATGGTTTTGTCTGAAACACCCGTTTTGGCTGATAATTCTTTAATTAACATGGAATAAACCTATCATTTTAGGATGACTGATATTTTCCTTTATTTATCCCTTTATGCAAGTATCGGGTATGTATGCGATTTAGTTCTTATAGTAGATTGTGCGAGGAAATTATGAGGATTTGGGGGAATTCGAGCAAGCTAAGTATAGTAAACCTTGCGGGTAAGTCCGGTAACGGAAGTCCGAAGCCAAGGGGAGCAAGAAAACAGGCCGTGTGATTGAGCCCCGAAATTTGTACAAAAAGAT